>NZ_JAHRFC010000099.1:0-15153 GCF_020883015.1 Microcoleus sp. CAWBG640 | reverse complement strand
TGGCGAGGCTGGCAACGTTTGCATGACATTGCTGCTACATGGAAATTAGTTTCCACCCATTCCCCCCCAGATGTCAAGCCTGATTTTGTTAAGAAAGATGTGAGTAAGGCATAGCTTCTTAAGGGGGGGCTAAGACTTAATCCATAGCAAATAGGTCAGAAAAATGGTGTCACCAGCCCCTAGAGGATGAGGGAAATTTGATTAATCCCAGCCGAAATCTCGATCGCACATTTGGGCTAGTCTTTGATTGTGCGATCGAAAATATGCTCTCAATTGCTCGTAGATAGCCTCGCTGATGGGGGGATATTCGGTGGAGTTGTATCTTTCGTAGGTTTGTAGCTGATGGGGTGGTAAGTTTAAGAACTCTAAGACGGTGTTGAAGGTAGGGCTGGGATTGGTGTACAAGTCTTCGCTTTTGATGATTAAGATTTGTTCTTGGGGAAATAGTTTCATCCAGGCTGGGAGTTGATCTGCGTAAATGCCGCGAGTTAAATAGCTGTGGTGTTGGTGTTCGTAACTGTAGTAGTTGGGGTTGGCGATCAGTTTTTCAATTTCGCCTTGGAGTCTTTCGGGTTCGGAGGCGATCGCACTTTCTAATGATAGCGATTCGTAGCCAATTTTGATATAGTAATAATAATGGGAAATTGCGCGTTCTACTGGGTTTCTGAGCAAGGCGATGATTTTAACTTTCGGGCATAAATCGGAAATTCGCTCTGGTACGCGGGGATGACAGATGTAGTAGGGGCTGGCTTCTCCTGTGAGTAGATTTTCGCCGCTTTTGGGCTGGGGAAATTGGGAGTAATACCAGTCTGCACTCTTGTCGAAGTTAAAGTCAAAATAATGTACTTCTTTTTGGGCGGCGGGGACGATTTGGGGATGTTGGATCAGATAGTTGTACAGGGATGTTGTGCCGCCTTTTTGGACACCAATGATGATGAAGTCGGGGGGTTTTGGGGTTTGGTTCATGGGTTGTAGGTTGATATTTTGCATTTGTAGCGACTGTTTCGGATTTGGCATTTGTACCGATAGTCCGCCGGGGGTTAAAACCCCCGTCTCATAGTGCAAGTCCTTTGAAAAGGACTGAAGATGTCTTTCCCGATTCGAGAATTCCGCGATCGCCCATTTTAGCTCCGATCGAACTTAATCTAGATCTGGGTCAAGATCATTAAACTCGGCTAGAGTGGAATCCCCTAAGCCCAAATCCTTGCGGGGCAAATCTTTCTGGATAAAATATATCGCCCCCACCAAGGCTTGTAGATACTGTCTTAACCTGTCCAGACAGTATCTACGGGAACTTAACCTCGATCGTTCTTGGCAATTATCCAAATGGCGTGGATCATACCCGGAAACCAGAAAAAACAGGTGAGAACCAGGTTAATCCAAAAATCTATGCCAATCCCAACCGTCAGAAATACGCCCAGGGGGGGAAGAAAAATGGCAGCTAGTATGCGAATTAAATTGCCCATCTGAGTTACTCCAAACGACTTTTCTCTTTCAATTTAGCTTCACTGACCGACAGAACCTTTCCCGAAAAATTTAGGCGGTTCTGCCATAGTGTAAACTTCGGTTTCCTCGGCGATTACTTTTCGTAAGTGGCCGGCAACCTGCATCAATCCCAACAGCGTAATTCCGTCGAACATTCGGAACCCACCAATGGTTTGTTCAGCGAGTAATTTGTCCGTAACTTCTGGTTCGGGACGGGTGTTGATTTCCTGAGTTGAAGCTACAGCAAAACCCCAAGGAGCTCCGTAGGTAGAAATAAAGCTGGTGCAAGATTGAACGTTGGGGAAAACCGATTTCAGCGTATTTACAATCCGGGCGTGCATTTTCATTTCTGCTGGAGAAACAGGGCCTGCTTGTACTACAAAATATCCCGTAGGTGACAGGACGCGGCGAACTTTCTCGAAGTATTCTTTTGTAAACAACTGGAAAGAAGGGCCTTCTTCAATGGGATCGGACAAGTCAGAAATGACAACATCCCAATCGCTGTCACTGTTATCTAAATAGTCTAAAGCATCGCCGATTACGACTTCGCAACGAGGGTCATCAAAGGCATTTTGGTGCATTTCTGGAAGGTGTTCGCGACAAGCATCTACTACTTCGCCGTCGATATCAACCATCACTACTTTTTCAACACTTTTCCAGCGCAGCACTTCTCTAATAGTAGCTCCTTCACCGCCACCGAGAACCAGCACTTTTTTGGGTGAACCGTGCATAGTCATGGCTGGGTGAACCAGCGGTTCGTGGTACAGAAACTCGTCGCCTGTACAAGATTGCCATTTGCCATCCAAAACTAAGCCTTTGCCGTAGGTACCGGTTTCAACAACGTACATTTCTTGAAAGGCTGTTTTCTTGTAAGCAAGCACCCGCGTGATGCCGTGAACGTAGATATCCCAAGGGGTAATGTACTCGCTCATCCAAAAATCTGCACGAACTTCGCTACCTGACATCCAATACTCTCCCAGTGTAAATTACTTAAGTAGTAATTCATAGCACAAAATGGCGATCGGATGTAAGTGCGATCGACACAAACAGGTTATGTTGACAGTTGACAGTTGACAGTTGACGGTTGACAGTTGACAGTTGACAGTTGACAGTTGACAGTTGACGGTTAACTCTAATTTACTATTCCGATGCTAACGGATTTGATATCACTTGCTTGAAAACTGCTATATTAGCTAAATTTAATAGTTAATATTAATAGAAATTATGCACAAATAAGCTTAGAAAAAATGCCCAACTTCTTTAAAAAGTCGGGTATAAAACAGCGAAGTATTTTATGTTTTATTTTGAAAAATTGAGCGATAATGAAAACTCTCTTTGATCGAAAGCTATTTGGTCGGGGGCCCCAGATTCATTCCGAAACCAGGCTGACTGACGGGGCAATCTAAAATCTAAAATAGCATGACTGTGGCTCTTTCTAGTTTGGTGTGTAACGCTATGTCTACTGTCACTTTTGCTTTATCAACGCCCTCCGCTGCTGAGGCTGGGGCATTTTACGGCAGCAATCAACCGCCAAGTCGCCCCACCGTGCGGGCACAGTGGATCGAAGTTTTGGTAGACTTTCCTTTCAGGGGCGCGGGGGACCCCCCAGGGGAGGAAAACAAGTTATTTACCTATCGGTTGCCGGCGGAACTGACGGTGCAACCAGGAGATATTCTGAGTGTACCATTTGGCAGTCAACAGGTGGGGGCGATCGCCATTCGTTTTGTTTCTCAACTACCGCTAAACTTAGACCCCGCCAAGGTTAAAGATGTTGAAGATGTGGTCAGCACTGGATTTTTTGTTCCTACTTACTGGGAATTGCTCGAACGCACTTCTATCTATTATTGCACGCCTTTAATTCAAGTAATTAGAGCTTCCTTACCACCGGGATTGTTAAGCCGTTCTGTGCGTCGCATTCGGTTAGTTAAGGATGCTATTTCTCCAAATGCCGAAGTATTTCTAAATCCCGCAGCTAGTCAAATTTTACAATTATTGCAAGCTCAAAAAAACGGCGATTATACTTGGCAATACCTTCAGCGGCAAGTTAAGGGTGCTGGTGCTTATAGGGGATTGCGAGATTTATTAAAACGGGGTTGGGTAGAAAGTTATTTAGAACCTCCCCATCCTCCCAAACCGCAACTGAAACCGGCGGTGACATTAATTGGCAGTGCTTTTGTCACAGATTTAACCAAACGTCAGCAAGAAGTATTGGAAGTTTTACGACGCGCAGGTGGTGAAATGTGGCTCAACGATCTACTGAAAATTTGCAGTACGAGTTCCTACCTTGTCAAGGCTTTGGAACAAAAAGGTAGTGTTGTAATTGACCAAAGGGAAGTGCTCAGGGGCGATCGCGGAATTGCCCAAATTCCCGATTCACCCAAAACTTTAACTGATTTTCAGGCCGAAGCTTTAGGATTCATTAACAGTTTTTCGGGATTTCGTCAAGTGCTGCTACATGGTGTGACAGGTTCTGGGAAAACTGAAGTGTACTTACAGGCGATCGCCCCAATCTTAGCTAGTGGCAAATCCGCCCTCGTACTCGTGCCAGAAATCGGCCTGACACCACAACTTACAGACAGATTCCGCGCCCGTTTTGGCGAGCAAATTTGCGTATATCACAGTGCCCTCTCCGACGGAGAACGTTACGATACATGGCGTCAGATGCTCACTGGAACCCCACAAATTGTCATCGGCACGCGATCAGCTATTTTTGCACCTTTACCTGAATTAGGCTTAATTATCCTCGATGAAGAACATGACACCAGCTTCAAACAAGAACAACCAGCCCCTTGCTACCACGCCCGCACCGTAGCCAAATGGCGGGCAGAATTAGAAAATTGTCCCCTAATTTTAGGTTCTGCTACCCCAGCTTTAGAGACTTTTTTTGCCACTAAAATTAATGATTATTCATTGCCAAATATTCATTATTTATCATTGCCTGAACGTATTTATTCGCGCCCGATGCCACCGATTGAAATCGTTGATATGCGCCAAGAATTGCGGCAAGGAAATCGTTCAATTTTTAGTGTTTCTCTGCAAAATGCTCTGGAAGAATTGCAAGAAAGACAACAGCAAGGTATTCTGTTTATTCACAGAAGAGGACATAGTACCTTTGTCTCTTGTCGGAGTTGTGGCTATGTGATGGAATGCCCCAATTGTGATGTGTCGCTTTCTTATCACCAAATCGGCGAAGGGACATCAGAAATGTTGCGCTGTCACTACTGCAACCATACAGAAAGACACCCTCAAAATTGTCCAGAATGCAGGTCTCCTTATTTCAAAAATTTTGGGAGTGGTACTCAGCGAGTCGAACAGGAATTAACCAGATTGTTTCCCCAATTGCGGGCAATTCGGTTTGATAGTGATACGACTAGAAATAAGGGCGACCACCGGAGATTGTTAACCCAATTTGCCCAGGGGGAAGCTGATATTTTGTTGGGAACACAAATGCTAACTAAAGGGTTGGATTTAGCTGGGGTGACATTGGTAGGGGTTGTCTCGGCTGATGGGTTGCTAAATTTGTCGGATTATCGGGCCAGCGAACGGGCATTTCAAACTTTAACTCAAGTGGCGGGCCGTGCTGGTAGAGGTGACGATCCGGGAAGGGTAATTATGCAAACTTATACTCCCGAACATCGGGTAATTCAAGCAGTTAGACGGCACGAATATGCAAGTTTTGTAGAAACAGAATTAGCAGCAAGGGCGGCCCTGAATTATCCTCCTTCGGGGCGGCTGGTTTTGTTGCGATTAAGTAGTTTGGAGGCGGCGGAAGTTGCGGTGACGGCGGTACAATTGGCGTCTGTTTGTCAGGAGTATATTGAGGGATTGTCTTTACCGGGTTGTGAGTTGTTGGGGCCCGCACCGGCGGCGATTATGCGGGTAGCAAATCGGTATCGGTGGCAGATTTTGCTGAAGTTGCCTTTGGATGAGTCGGTGGATTTGTCGGATTTGATCGGATTGCGCGATTCCCTTCGGGATAGCTTCGCTTCACGCATTCCTCGTTCTGTTAGTTTAACTATTGATGTCGATCCGTTGAATTTTGGTTGATTGCTTGGATGGGGGCGGGTTGATTTAGATTTTTTGTCAGTTTCCCCTATTTTTGGTAAAACCCGCCCCTACAACCAATCCTAGGCAGATATTGGACTGTAAACTGATAACTTTTTATTATAAATCATATAAACAATATCTATCGTTCATTGTTGCACTTAATTGTCAAAAAACCTTTAAGATGATTTAGTTATTGCAATTAATTATCAAAAGCTAAACTAGCATTGGGGCTAAAACAGGAGAGAGATTAATGAATGTAAGTTTAAAAGTGCTGGCTGGTGCTAGCGCAGGATTGTTGCTGCTAGGGGGTTTGGCTGCGAATACCATGGGAATTGGGCAAAAGGCGATCGCCCAACAGACTCCCAAAGGCGATCGAGATTTGAGAGCACAAGCTCCAATAAATCGCATTAGAATTGTGTTTGCCAATCGTAGAGATGCCACAGATTTGCAAAACAAAGCTAATCAAGTAGCAGCCATACTCTCAAAAGCGATGGGAATTCCTGTAGAAGCAGTCATCGGCGACGAAACCGCAGCCGTCGAAGCTTTGAGAGCAAATAGAGCTGATGTAGCTTTTGTCGCAGGGCGCGCCGCCTTGAAAGCTGAGCAATTAGCCAAAGCACGGATGTATTTAGCCGAAGTTCGCAGCGATTATTCCGGCGGAAATACCTATGATTCTGTATTTGTCGTGCGTCAAGACAGCCCCCTACGCCCAAAAGGTAGTGCAAAGCAAACCCTAGAACAATTGAAAGGTAAAAAAATTGCTTTCACCTCTCGGACTTCCGGTTCGGGATTTATTTTTCCAGTGGGAGAGTTGGTTGGTCAAGGATTAGTTTCAGGACCAGATAGATTAGAAAGTTTCTTCGGAAATGTCACCTATGGTGATGGTTACGGTAGCGCTTTACAAGCAGTTTTAAAAGGTCAAGCAGAAGTTGCTGCGGTATCAGAATATGCTTTGCTACCACCTTGGATTACAGCAGCAGAAGGTAAACAATTGCGAGTGTTGCAACAAGTTCCGGGAGTTCCCGCCCATGGAATTGTGATTGACGATCGCATTCCTGCGCCAATGCGAGAAAAGCTAATTAATGCTTTCTTGACTATGAATGAGCCGACAAACAATTCATTGTTCCGCAGTTTGTACAATTCCCAGAAATTAGTAAAAGTCGATCACAACACCCATTTGGCAACATTAAGTCAAGCTTTGAAACGCGCTCAATTAGACCCGTAATTTGATGAGGTTTATTGTTTACTGTTGACTGTGAGTCATTGCTCTCTTCGACCACACTCAGAGAGCAATACCTCGTTCCCAGGCTCTGCCTCAGCATAAAAATTGCCTTCAGGGAGCAATACCTCGTTCCCAGGCTCTGCCTGGGAATGCAGTTCCAGAGGCTCCGCCTCGGAAGCATCCCGATTTTGCATAGGCGAAGCATGACCTCCGTAAATCTCTGGTTATAACTAATAAATTGTCTGCGGTCATGCTTCGCCCCTACGAATATATTTACAAAACACAGATGCACCCTCTGCCTCAGCATAAAAATTGCCTTAAACTGGTAATTTGCTGTTCCCAAATCTATCAATAAATACTGACGATGACCATCGAATGTTCTCAAATAAAAACAGCTTATTCCCCCTCGCTAAATCGGTCAATTCTCAACGGAATTGATTGTAAGATCGAACAAGGAGAATTTGTCGCCTTACTCGGTTTGAACGGTGCGGGAAAATCCACCCTATTGCGCTCCTTTGTTGGCTTAGTCCCCGTCAAAACCGGTGAGATGCGGATTAATGAGATGGTGATGAATACGCGCACGATCGCCCGAATTCGTCGGGATATCGGCTTGATTTTTCAAGGTGGCGGTTTGGTGAAGCAGTCCATGGCGATCGAGAATGTGTTGTGCGGTTGTTTAGGAAGCTTAAATACTTGGCAGACACTGTGGGGTTTTCCGAAACAAAAGCGCGATCGAGCTTTGGAATTACTCGCAGATTTCGGACTCGAAGACCTAGCATATCAAAAAACTGGACTACTCAGTGGCGGACAACAGCAAAAAGTAGCCATCGCCCGCGCCTTAATTCAATCTCCACGGATTTTATTAGCCGACGAACCTACCACCGGATTAGATGTCATCGCCGCCCGACAAGTCATGGAAATTCTCGCCAAACTCCACAAAGAACAGGGGATGACAGTAGTGGTAGTATTGCACGACTTAGCCATGGCGAGCAATTATCCAGAAAGGGCGATCGTCCTCGATGCCGGTCAAATAATCTATGATGGCAAATGTCAAAACTTGTCAGAAAAATTCAGCAGATTAAAACATTCCAAAATTGCAGTCTAAACTCTACCCTTCTCCACTCTTCCTCTGCGCCCTCTGCGCCCTCTGCGGTTAATAAAAAAAAATCACCAAACACAAAATATCACTGTAAATAAAAATATAAACAAATACAAATGAACGAAAAAAGACTAAATAATTTATCAAAAAACTATAGTTGGGTAAAAAACCTAGGGATTATAGCAGGTTTAATTATAATTTATGGTTGGGCGCTCAGGGGATTAGAAATTGACGCGGAAACCTTGGTTAGCAGTTGGCCTTACATGACCGATTTTATTTCCCGTTTGTGGCCTCCGAATCTGGAAATTATAGATGTAGCAATCAAGGCTTTGATTGAGACTATTCAAATGTCTTTATGGGGAACCACTATCGGGGCAGTTTTTTCTGTACCGATCGCTATTTGTAGCGCCCATAATATAGCACCAACGTGGTTGCAATTGCCGGCTAATTTTATCCAAAATGCGGTGCGAGCCGTGCCTTCGATTGTGTTAGGATTGTTGTTTGTATCGGCTACTGGTTTGGGGGCACCGGCGGGTACTTTGGCTTTGGGCATTTATACGATCGGCTATTTGGCTAAATTTTACCAGGAGGCGATCGAATCTGTAGAAGTGCGATCGATCGAATCTTTGCAGGTAGGAGGTGCATCTTGGCTGCAAGTTGCCCAATATGGAATTTTCCCCCAAGTATTGCCCCTAGGGTTGGGTTATACTCTGTGGATGTTTGAATATAACATCCGCGCTGCTTCGGTTTTGGGAGTAGTTGGCGCTGGTGGTATTGGTTTTGAATTAGTTAATTATATTCGAGCTTTTGAATATAATAAAGCTACAACTATGATGTTAGTTTTGTTAGTTGTGGTGACGGTTATAGATGTGATTAGTAGTAAATGGCGGCAGCGTTTAGAAGCTAAGTAAGATTAATTGAACCGCGAAGGTGCAAAGAACCCCCCCCTGCCCCCCCCAAGGGGGGAATGATATCGTTTCCGGCTGCATCGGAATGATTTAACCGCAGAGAACACAGAGGACACAGAGGGAGAGAATAGAGATCTGAATCATTCAGATGCTACCGGATTTGATATGATATCAATTCCGGTTGTATCGGAATGATTTAACCGCGAAGGCGCTCATGACGCGAAGGAAGAGAAGAGAGAGATTAATAATTCCGATGAAGAAAGGATTTGATATGAAACTGCCTTGCAGCCCCAAGGAAGAACCCCCCCTGCCCCCAGGGCGGTTTCATTCTCCAAAAAACGAGGGCTTTGTAGGGGTAGTGCCCAGGGCTGTTTCATTCTCAAACAAATCATCGTTTTGTAGGGGTAGTGGATGGTGCGTGCCTACCCTCCTCATCCACGATTTTGTATGTGTTTCAGAGATTGGGGCGGGCACTCTTGGCACCGCCCCTACAAGAGAATGAAACAGCCCTGGGGTAGTGGATGGTGCGTGCCTACCCCCTCCACCGACCATTTTCCGTCATTTCAGAGATTGGGGCAACCACGGGGGGATTGCCCCTACAAGAGAATGAAACAGCTCTGCCCCTGCCCCCCTTGGGGGGAATCAAACAGCCTTGCCCCCTTGGGGGGAATGAAACAGCCCTGCGGCTGCCAGCGGGTTAAAAATTTACTGGGCATCAGCCCAGTTATTCCTACTTGGTTAAACCGTGTTCGAGGGCGTAACGAACTAATTCTGTGCGACTGTTAGTACCTGTTTTGCTAAACAAACGACTGACATATTTTTCCACATTACGCACGCTAGTTTCTAAGCGGCGGGCAATTTCTTTGTTCATCAAACCTTGGGCAACTAAGTCTAAAACACTTTGTTCTCGCGGAGTCAAATCTATTTTAATCAGGGAAGGACTTTGGGTTATCGAACTCCGTCCGCTCAGCAAAGACTCAATTCTCGCCATCTGATTGGCCAAAGCTGCAATATCGGGATTTTCCCCATTCTCGCTCATCTCCTTAGCCGCCGCGCGACGAGCCAGCAAATTGGTGACAATGGCCACTAATTCATCGGGATCGAAGGGCTTAGAAAGATAGGCATCGCAACCTGCTGTATAGCCTTGAATACGATCGCTCGTCATGCCCTTAGCCGTCAAAAACACTACGGGTAAAGCCTTATAGCGAGGATCTTCCCGCACTTGTTTGAGAAACTGATAGCCGTCCACCTGGGGCATCATAATGTCGGAAATGAGCAAATCAGGATTTTGCTTTTGCAAGATTTCCCAGCCGTCGCGAGCATTACTGGCAACCTCAACCACAAAATTACTATCTTCTAAATAAGCTTGTACTGCTTCCCGCAAGCCCGGTTCATCATCTACCAGTAATAATCGTGCTGACATTTCTCTTACCTTTGTCCTTTATTACTATTATGTTAAAATTTTGCCAAATTTAACTATTATTATCTTGACTAATGAAGGCAAATATTGTATGTTGAGCTCTTCGACTCCGCGGCGGTTGGTATCTGTGCAGCCCAAGGACTGCGAAGTCGAAGAGTCAACCAATCTCGACCATCAAAACTTGAGGTCAAAACTCCAAACTGTTTAAACTTTAGAGCGATCGGTCAAAATTTCATAGCCGGTGTCCGTCACCAACACAGTATGCTCAAACTGAGCAGACATGGCATTGTCCACCGTGACAGCAGTCCATTTATCAGCGAGTGTCCGAGTATACTTAGAACCTGCATTCAAAATTGGTTCGATCGCCAATGTCATACCCGATCGCAATTTTACATTCGGCATTTCGCGAGTACGGAAATTGAAAACCGACGGTTCCTCGTGCAAATTCCGCCCAACGCCGTGGCCTGTAAACTCCTCAACGATGCTAAAACCATTACTTTTGACATGATCTTCGATCGCACCAGCCAGATCGAGCAAATAAGCACCAGCCCTTACTTGTTCAATGCCTTTATAGAGAGCTTCCTCAGCAACTCTAATTAACTTAGCCGATTCCGGTGTCACCTCCACAACGGGAATCGTAATACAAGAATCGCCGTGAAAACCTTGATAATACGCTCCCGTATCCACCTTGAGAACATCTCCGGCCCGAATCACTTTTTTCTTACTAGGAATACCGTGAACTACTTCATTATTAATACTAGAGCAAATGGAGCCTGTGAAGCCGTGATAGCCTTTAAAACTCGGAGTTGCACCCATAGAACGAATGCGTTTTTCCGCATAAGCATCTAAATCTGCCGTAGTCATTCCCGGCTGCACCATTTGGGAAATTTCCTTTAGGACAGTAGCGACAATTTTGGCTGCTTGCCGCATAATTTCGATTTCGCGTTCCGATTTAATTTCAATGCCTCGGCGCTGTTTTTTGACTTGGGGTTGTTGAGTGGGGCTAGAAAGGAGACCGCTAAAAATATTCATGTATTAATCGAGTAATTTTCTACTTTGACACTCTCAGACTTGCAAACTAAATTGTACCAAATATGGACAGGGATTGAAATCGTTTCCGGTTGCTGACCTGGGAGATGGAAAAACACGATCGCTCGTACTCTAACCCATATTCCGCACCCCCAACTGGCACCTACGCGGAATGTGGGTTAAAATATAATCCCCAAACCTATTCACAGCAATCAAAGCAGCTTATTCAACTATCAATAAAATTGATAGTTGAATTTTGAGTTTCCGATGAGGATGTGAATTTTTTCATTCAGAATTTTAGCACAGCTAAAATTCGAGAATGAAACAGCCCTGGGATGCGAGGGGGATCTAGACTTGGCTACGAACGAGAGATACCAAGGGTTTCAGGCGATTGTTGACACCAATGGTAGGGGGGCCCCAATTCCCAATTCCCCATTCCCAATTCCCAATAAGATTACTTCCAGTTTTGCCAGGAACTATTAAAAATAGAAGTACCCGGAAATGCGATGGGATTGGCATTTTGTTGCAGCCGCAACTGTAACACCTCCAAATTTGGCTCGCGGGACGGCAATTCGTCCACCAATTCATAAGGTATAATCCCATTTTCTAGGGAAAAAGCAGCCGTAATTCCGGCCGCCGCACCAGCAGACCATTCAAAAGAATGCACCCGATAAGCCGCCGCCGCTGTGTGGCTGACAGCAATACTTTTACCCGCCACCAACATATTGTCAATTTTCTGAGGAATCATTGCCCGCAGCGGAATTTGGAACGGATAAGCTTGTCCTTGACCTTTGCGAGTTCCTTCGCGTTCGGTGTTTCCTGGTGCTTCTGGGGGACTGTTGGTCATGCAGGGGTGAAAGTCGATCGCATAATGACCAATACCCACAGCATCTGGATAAATAGTAGCGCGCGATCGCGATTTTGTATTCTCAACCGATTGACTACCCACAGCCAAAGCCGGCGCATTCAAACCACCCAAATTCAGCCACAAATTCCGGTAATCTTCCGCCGACAAATTCTGACGGTAAAAACTATCCTTAAAATTAGTGCGAGACATATCAACTTCCCACACCGTAAAACCTTGAGGCTGACTCAAACTTGGTCTCCCAATAATTCGTCTGCCCTCCCGCATATAAGGATATTTAGAAAGTCCGTGAACGGTCCCCATCGGCGAATCTAGTCCGCTCAAAAATCGATTATTTGGATAAGGCTTTTTCACACCATTACCCAGTTGCGAGTCAGTGGTTCCTGCTACCAACCAGTAGAAAAAGCCTTTAGCATTTTCTTCCCCACGCCGCAATGTTTCTGTTCGCAAACCACCCATCCAGCCACCGGGTTGCAGTTGGCCGTTCGCTGCGAGTTGCGCGCGAGAATAAATTAAATTATCCAGGGAAGAACCAGGGCGATAGTCATTACCCCAAGTCCAGTTTTGCATAGAAATATCCCCAGGGTAAATTGGGAATTGCTTGGGGTCGGCAGGGCGCGGTTCATCGGGTTTCATACTCCTGATTTGGCGGTAGCTGAAAACCAAAGGAAAACTAGCTAATCTCTGCAATTCGTAACTGTAATAAGGAGCATATTGCTGATAGAAAGATGGCTGTTGCTGCTGTTGGGGTTCCTTCGTTGCCTCCATGGCAAAGGTGTAGGTAAAACCTTGAGTACAATAAGCATCACCCGTAGGACTTCCAGAGGAAGGTTCTAGGGGGGAACGGGGGTCAATCCCCAGGCGGTAGGGAACATCGGCTAGTCCGATTAATTCGCCGGTTTCTGTGGCATCGACAACGTACCAATCAGCACCCCCCCTAGCCCCCCCTTGTAAAGGGGGGGAACTTGTAGCCTTGTCGCCCCCTTGTAAAGGGGGGGAACTTGTAGCCTTGTCGCCCCCTTGTAAAGGGGGGGAACTTGTGGCCTTGTCGCCCCCTTGTAAAGGGGGGGAACTTGTAGCCTTGTCGCCCCTGACTAAAGGGGGGGAACTTGTGGCCTTCTCGCCCCTGACTAAAGGGGGGGAACTTGTGGCCTTGTCGCCCCTGACTAAAGGGGGGGAACTTGTGGCCTTCTCGCCCCTGACTAAAGGGGGGGAACTTGTGGCCTTCTCGCCCCTGACTAAAGGGGGGGAACTTGTGGCATTCCCCCCCCTTGGTAAGGGGGGGTTAGGGGGGGTCTGACGTGGTTTGGGAATAAACCGGATAATGGTTTTGTTAAATCGCGCCGAATTTTCGTAGCGGTAGGCATCTTCGATGGTTTTAGAAAGGGTTTCGGTGTTGATTGGTGGGGTATTGGGGGCTGGTTTGTGCGAAATGGCGATCGCACTTTTAATTTGTTGACCACCCACCGCATTTCCCGCCACAGCAGGAGTAATTTCTAGTTCTTTAATTACCGTATTGGGAAACCATTTCAGCTTACCATTTCCTGTTTTAGCAGCATCCTGTAACACTTCAAATAAAATTTTGTTACCGTCGTAGGGCATGAAACAGGAATAGCTAACCCAACAGCCGCCAGGATTGAGACGGCCGTAATGTTCCTTGATGCGCCGTCGCAATTCTAGGTAGCCGCGGGGGTAAAATAAGAGCGATCGCTGAGTCTCTCTTTCATCTAGTGCAGAGGTTCCCTGGGAGGAGATTTGGCCACCTACCCAGTCGGTAATTTCCGTCATACAAACCGTGCGACCAGCCCGCAAACCTTCGTAGGCGGTAGCAGCACCAGCCAGTCCGCCACCTGCTACCAGAATATCACAAGTTTCCTCGCGATCTAGATTGCGATTCGGCGCGGAAAATACGGGTGAAATAGTGGATATTACCGAAATTAGACCGAGAGATAGGCTCAAGAGCGATCGACTTTTGAGCCAGAATAAATACGTTGGCAGTTTCATCGCAGATTGTTGGCTAAATTTTGACATAACTCCAGACACTTATCGCGTCCAAATCTTTATTTTGCACTATACTGACATTTAAGTGTACAGTCAGAGCAACTTTTTATTTTTCTGACGGATTAGTAAGTATAACAACTATTTAATATTCCCATGAACCCGATGAGAAACCTCCTCAGATTTTTTCGATTATTGCTCCCTTTTGAAAGTTTTAAAATTACCACAACTTTAAGTTTTTCTAAGGTTCTACAAAGATTAGATGAAGTTGTCGATACTCCCAAAATTTTTAGAATCGTGATACCTTTTGGGCCACCACCTCCCAAACCTTATGAGGGAACCATAAATGGCAAGACTTTTAAAATTAGTCGGATTATCAGCGGCCGCAATTCATTCCTGCCATTGATTCAAGGAGAAATACATCCTCAACCCTTCGGTTGTGTAATCGATATTAACATGAGTTTGCATAAATTTGTGATGATATTTATGATTTTTTGGTTGTGGTTCACAGGTAGTATTGGCATTTTTGCTTTATTTGCTTGGTTGGCAGAACCGTCTGTGGGACCTATATTTCTTCCCTTGTTAGGAATGTTTATATTTGGGTTGATTTTGTTTATAGTTCCGTTTAAGATAGAAGCAAAAATCGCTACTAAGTTTTTATCTACATTGTTTAATTAAGTAGAAGGGATAAGAACCCCCCCCTGCCCCCCCAAGGGGGGAAATTCTGGGAGAAGAACCCCCCCTGCTCCCCCAAGGGGGGAAATGCTGGGAGAAGTCACCCCCCCAAGGGGGGAAATTCTGGGAGAAGAACCCCCCCTGCCCCCCCAAGGGGGGAAATGCTGGGAGAAGTCATATCAAATCCGGTAACATCGGAATTATTCATCTCTCTTATCTCCCTCTGTGTTCTCTGCGTTCTAGTAAGGTTAAATCATTCCGATGCAGCCGGAAACGATATGACATACTCCCACATCAAATCTGAGTACAGATTATGATGTGGGCTTCTTAACAGCCCGATGAAGGGTATGTAAGATTTCCTTCTGGTACGCTTTATCCATAGTTCCTACTATAGAAAGATTCCCA
>NZ_JAHRFC010000098.1:0-15318 GCF_020883015.1 Microcoleus sp. CAWBG640 | reverse complement strand
AAATGCAGGTGATTGGCGCTTTGATGAGGAAGTTGGTGCATTTGGCTTTTGGGATTTTAAAGTCCCAAAAGCCTTTCGATCCTAATTATTTGACTGCTACCCCTTGACAGATCAAGACAGTATCTACCAGGAACTGTATGGTCAATTTTTTCGTACATTCAGTTCTTGATTTTCAATTGCCTTTTCGTATATTGAGGCACCCACCCTTGAGCTGTGGTGTAATACTGCACCGCTTTCAAGTACAGCGACGCCGTGAGATAAAACCAATGTTCGGTGTTGGGAGGAACTTGAATATATTCCTGTGATTCCAACAATAATTGCACCTCAGAACCGTTAGGATATACAAACCCAAACACACATTCGCCGGCCAAAACATGAATGACTTCTGCATCGGCGTGGGTATGAGTACGATAGCTTTGAGTCATCATCCCGTAAATCTGTGGCGAACCAGGGTGCAGCACTTTTAAGTCACACCACTGACATCCACCGGTGAATTTGAACATTTCAAATTCGCTTTTAAATGCTGCGAGGATATGCTGTTTTTCTGTTACATTGAGCAGGTCTTGGACTAGCAGTTCTTGAATCGCAGGAGTTTTGTCGATCGCCAGACGGTCTATCTGAATGTTTAAACCAGCTAGTTTGTTCGCGATCGCCCCAATTTCCCTGTATATCGTACCATCATCTAGTTGCAGAACAGCCATAGTACACCACCTACTGTGTTGTTGAGCTTTGAGGAAAATTTAGCTTTCCCTTGACCTATAGTGTTACAGATTAAAATTCTGACTATTTACCATCATAGCCGATCGCTACAATTTGATGTCTAGCCTCTCAAACTCTCAAGCAATTACCATAAATTAAAGAAAGTTTTGGATTATTTAATTTTTATTTAATATACCAATCTTTTAGGTGGTGAGGACTTGGGAGGAAAAGGAAAAATTTGTGTCCATGAGCCCAGAAACCCATGAGCAAGCAAGAAAATGCTCAACCTATGGCCCTTAGAGCAGCATTCCCGCAATACAAGCAGTCATGAAACAAGCCACAGAACCAGCAATCATCGCCCTCACAGCCAACTGAGCCAAATCGCCCTTTCGCTGAGGAACCATCGCCCCAATCCCCCCAATCTGAATCCCAATCGACCCAATATTAGAAAAACCGCACAAAGCATAAATTGTAATAATTTGCGATCGTTCCGAAATCGCCTTTTGTTTCACCAAATCCATCAAATCCAAATAAGCAATAAACTCATTTAAAATCGTCTTTTTACCCAAAATCATCCCCACCTTGCCACAATCCGCCCAAGGCACCCCCATCAGCCAAGCAACGGGAGCCATTAAATAAGAAAAAATCCATTCCAGCGATAATTGAGGCAAACTAATCAACCCTCCAAACCAACCCAAAACGGCATTAAAAAAAGCCAACAAACCCAAAAAACCAATCAGCATCGCCGCCACATTAACCGCCAACTTCAACCCATCACTAGCACCAGAAGCAGCCGCATCCACCGCATTTGCATAAACCTGTTCCACCTTCACCTCAACCACCCCAGCAGTCAGGGATTTTTCCGTTTCCGGGTACAGCAATTTAGAAATAGCCAAAGCTGCCGGTGCGGACATTACCGAAGCGGCAATTAAATGTTCCGCAGCCACTCCAAAAGAAATATAAGCGGCCATTACTCCCCCCGCAATTGTCGCAAAACCCCCCGTCATCACAGCATGAAGTTCCGAGAGAGTCATGGTCGCCAAATAGGGTTTAATTAACAGAGGAGCTTCCGTTTGTCCGATAAAGATATTCGCAGCACAAGAAAGGGTTTCTGCACCGGAAGTTTTCATGGTTTTCATCATTCCCCAAGCCACCACCTGCACCACTCGCTGCAAAATTCCGTAATGATAAAGTAGAGTAATAAACGAAGAGAAAAAGATAATTGTTGGGAGAACTTTAAAAGCGATAAAATGTTCGGCAAAATTGTCACCGAAGACAAACTTAGCCCCGGCATCAGAAAAATTGAGAAACTGGGTGACTAAATCTCCCAAAAATTTAAATAGCGCCAAACCCGGAGCAGTTTTGAGAATCAAAATAGCGAAAATTAGCTGTAAAGCAATTCCCCACAGTATCGGCGGCCACTTAACTGCACGCCGATCGACTGAAAAGGCATAGGACAGCCCAACAAAAACCACTAAACCCAATACAGAAATAAGTCTGTCCATATCAGTCACATTCAGCCTATAATAAAAGGTCAAACATCAAAATTACAAAGCAGCCTGATTGCTGCTACCTTTATGCCTCTACCTATAGTTGCTATTATTGGACGCCCCAATGTCGGCAAATCGACCATTGTCAATCGCCTAGCCAACAGCCAAGACGCCATCGTCCACGACGAACCGGGAATTACGCGCGATCGCACTTACAGACCAGCATACTGGGGCGATCGCGAATATCAAGTAGTAGACACCGGCGGGCTAGTATTCGACGACGAAACCGAATTTCTGCCCATGATTCGCGAACAAGCCATGGCCGCCCTCGCAGAAGCCAGTGCAGCAATTTTCGTAGTTGACGGAAAAGTGGGACTGACTGGGGGCGACGAAGCCATCGCCTCTTGGCTGAGACTGCAAAAAGTCCCCGTCATTCTAGCCGTCAACAAATGCGAATCGGAAACTACCGGACTCACCCAAGCAGCAGATTTTTGGCAATTAGGGCTAGGAGAACCTTACCCAATTTCCGGCATCCACGGCAACGGCACCGGCGAATTGCTCGACCAATTAATTACTTATCTTCCCACAGAAGTATTACCGGAAGTAGAAGAAACTAAAGTAGCAATTATTGGCAGGCCAAACGTCGGCAAATCCAGTTTGTTGAACGCATTTCTGGGAGAAAATCGCGCCATAGTCAGCCCAATTTCCGGGACAACCCGCGATGCGATCGACACCATCGTCAAACGTGGCGATAACACCTACCGTTTAATCGACACCGCCGGCATTCGCAAAAAGAAAAATGTGGAATACGGTGCAGAATTCTTCGGGATCAACCGCGCCTTCAAAGCCATCCGTCGCGCTGATGTCGTACTGCTAGTAATAGATGCCATTGATGGCGTTACCGATCAAGACCAAAAATTAGCCGATCGCATCAGCCAAGAAGGTAGAGCCTGCATCATCGTCGTCAACAAATGGGACGCCGTAGAAGACAAAGAATCCGATACCATCTACGAGTACGAAAAAGAAGTCAGAGCTCGACTTTATTTCCTCGATTGGGCAGAAATGATTTTTGTTAGCGCCATGACAGGACAGCGAGTAGAAAAAACCATTGAATTAGTAGATAAAGCATCCAGCGAACACAAACGCCGCGTCACCACCGCCGTCATTAATGAAGTCATAGAAGAAGCCACAAGCTGGCACTCCGCCCCAGTGACACGCCAAGGAAAACAAGGCAAAATCTATTACGGCACTCAAGTGCGATCGCAACCACCAACCATCGCCCTATTTGTCAACGACACCAAACGCTTCACCGAAAACTATCGCCGCTACATGGAAAGCCAATTTCGCAAACACCTAGGCTTTACAGGCACACCAATGCGGTTACTTTGGAGAGGCAAAAAAGTTCGTGAATCAGAACAAAGCAGCACCAACAGAGCACTCCGCGTCAAGTAATTCTTGATAGTGTTGATTTTGGATTTTAGATTGAAAAAAAAGCTGTTTGATGATATAATTAATTACGATTTACAGCCAAAGACTTAATCTAAAATTCAAAGCTTTTATTAAAGAACAAAAGTTAAAAAAAATGGGTGCATCTCACTTTGGCAAATATATTCGTAGGGGCGAAGCATGACCGCAGTAAATCTGTGGTACTCACTAATAAAATATCTGCGGTCATGCTTCGCCTAGGCAAAATCGGGATGCTGCACAAAAAATAAATTAATCAACATTCAATCACCAAAAAATAAATAAATTGAAATTAATTAAAAAATCTAACATCTAACAAACACAAGATGGATTTATTGAGATCGCTTCCCATTGGACTATACCTCGAACAACCCATAACTTGGCTCCACCGCCTCGACCCGCGAGTCAAACTAGCCTGGTTGATGACATTCCTGATTGCGCCCATACTCGCCAATCCAATCTGGCGATTGATGCTAGTGGGAATGTTAATCATCCTGACACTAAGTGCAGCAATTCCCCTCCGCGTGTGGAAACAGCAAATGGGAATGCTGTTGCTATTCTGTTTGTTAGTATTTGGCCTGAGTACGATCGCCCCTGATGCACTACCCTCGGAACACCAGCCCCGTCTCCCCGCCGACGAATTAGCCTTTTCCCAGCAGCCCAAAACCCTCCCCGAACCCACTAAACCAAAACCCTGGTACGAACCCTTTAATTTAGACTCAAAATCTACCAACCAAAAGCCCAAATCCCCAACCCCACATTCTCTCCCTCAACCCACAAATTATAACTACGTTTTACTCAAGCAAGGCCCGATCAAAATCACCCGCAAATCCCTAGATTTAGCTATCAACGTTAGCACCTTATTTTTTACAGTAATTTACAGCACCAACCTCTATCTCCTTACCACAGCCAGCGAAGAAATTACCACTGCGATCGAAAACTTAATGCAGCCCCTGCGCCGCTTGAACTGGCCGGTGACAGAAATAGCTTTAACCTTAACTTTATCTTTGCGCTTCATTCCCCTAGTATTGGAAGAAATTCAAAATTTAGTGCGATCGGTCCGAACCAGAGCCATAAACTGGAAAAAACTAGGATTGAGACGCGCTGCTCAAGTATGGTTGATGATCGCTGAACGATTGTTAGAAAACTTGCTTTTGCGAGCAGAACAAATTGCTAGCGCCATGCAAGTTCGTGGCTTCACCAGTCCCGATCGACATCGCGTAGCATGGCACCAGTTGCACTTAAAAATCCGAGACTGGATCGCGATCGCCTGCTTAATAGTTCTCTGGAGTGCCCGCTTAGTTTGGGGTTGGGACAGTTGAAATTTTAGATTTTAAATTTTCGATTATAATATACCTTCCACGCATTTAAGCCACAAAGCGAGCCATTGGGCGATCGCTTTCTGGGAAAAATTTCCACGCCCGCCGCACAAAAAGATTGTGCGCAACTAAATTCTCAACATAGCAGCATTAAAGGTAAAATGAATCGAGTTTCGTAGAACCAACTAGCAGAGCGCGGGCCAGCAAAAGAAGCCGTTGTCAAGGCCCTAGGCACGCAGGGCTGTTTCATTCTTTGTAGGGGCAATCCCCCCGTGGTTGCCCCAATGCCTGAAATGACTGAAAATGGTCTGTGGGGGGGTAGGCACGGGGGCACTACCCCTACAAAGGGGTAGGCACGGGGGCCATTGGTGTCAACTTAAGCCTGAAAGCCTTGGTATCTCTCGTTCATAGCCAAGTCTAGATCCCCCTAAATCCCCACCCCCCCCTAGCCCCCCCCAAGGGGGGAAGGGGGACGAAAGATCGGACTCTTATCCCCCCCTTCTTAAGGGGGGCTAGGGGGGATCTAGATTTAATAGTCAAACAGCAGTCTGTGGCTACCTTTGACCTTAAGTTGACACCAATGGCACGGGGGCACTACCCCTACAAAGGGGTAGGCACGGGGGCACTACCCCTACAAAGCCCTCTTTTTTTGGAGAATGAAACCGCCCTGCCTAGGCACGGGATGGCGGGGACTACGCTATAAAGATAAAGATGTCGAAGTTGAACGATCGGACAGTGGAGCCCCAAAGGTGGGACTGCACGGAACAGGCTCAGCACTAGCCTCTACTTGGGGAAATTGCCAGTGGCAATTGAGCCTCAGCCACGACGGAGACTACTGTAGGCCCACCGCGATCGCCCTTTGCAGCCCGCATTCAACCACCTCCGTCCCACCTGAGAGCGAAACTCAAATCTAAAATCTAAAATCTAAAATCTAAAATTGTCCGATTGTGAGCTTTTAATGACTACCGAAACCTACCTTAATCATCCCAATTTTGGCCTTCTATTCAGGGTGTCTCAGGTTGAAGACAGCCAAGAATTATTTACGACTCTATACGCCCAACGCCTGTTTTTTTTAGTAACAAACGGCCCTGGCGGTTTGAGATTTGAACCCATCAGTCGTTCCGATGCTCGCCTAATGGTCGAAATTCGCCTCCGCACTCTCCGCCGCAGCGGTCAATATAAGGAGTACGACCAATTGCAGATCGTTCACAAGCGAACTTTTCAATAAAAACTTGGTAATTGCCGATCGGTTTTTTTTATGACTATTGCCTCTCGGATTGCTACCATTCGCCAACAATTGCCTGACTCAGTAAGGTTAATTGCCGTTACCAAACAAGTATCTACTGATGCGATTCGGGAAGCCTACGATGCCGGAATTCGGGACTTTGGGGAGAGTAAGGTTCAAGAAACCGCCGAAAAACAAAGTCAACTCCAAGATTTGCCCGGTATCAATTGGCACTTGATCGGCCACTTGCAGGCAAACAAAGCTGCCAAAGCTTTAGAGCAATTCCAGTGGATTCACTCTCTCGACAACTTAAAACTTGCGACTAGACTCGATCGACTAGCCGGGGAACTATCCTGCTCTCCCCAAGTTTGCTTGCAAGTTAAAATTTTGCCCGATCCAGACAAATACGGCTGGACTATCCCCGAACTACTGGCAGACCTTCCCGAACTCAACAGATGTCAGCACCTCAAAATTAAAGGTTTGATGACAATACCTCCCCTCGGATTAGATGACTCACAAATCCTAGAATTTTTTAACACTACCCGCGAACTGGCTGACCAAATCCAGCAGCAAAATTTGCCCCATATTCAGATGGAGCAACTCTCGATGGGAATGTCAGGAGATTATCACTTGGCTATTCAAGCCGGTGCTACTATGATACGGCTAGGACAAACCTTATTTGGTTCTAGGAGAGGATGACATCGCATATATGCTAACATTCGACTCATGGCATAGGTACCACTCAGAATCATCGGTCGAATTTCTGGGCTTGCATCCTCAAACACTAAGAAGATACGCCAAGGTCGGGAAAATTAAAAGCATCAACAACGAGGCTAAGCAAAGGCTCTACGATGTACATTCCTACCAGCGCCGTGCCATTGGAGTTAGCCTTGTCTGCTAATGCCGACTTAGTTCACCAAAACAGCGAAATGACCTCGCCAGATTTGTGGAATTCATGTAGCAGCAATACCCAGAGGTAGAAATCATCAAAGATATCAGCTCTGGTCTTAACTTCAAATGTTAGCAAAAAAGTATCGGTTAAATATCAATTAGTCAGCAACCCGTGACTTACGCGCAAGGCGAGTATAGTGGGGGCTGCAAAGTCGTTATGGAGAATAAATCATGAGCATTTTTTCCAAGTTAAAAGATTTTGTGGGCTTTAACAACGAAGAAGAGTACGATGGCGAGTACGATGAATTGGAGGAGGCGCGCTATCAGAACGCCTATCAACCTCCTGAACCGAATCCCGCAGCAGCAGTGGCGGCTGAAGAAGAACGTCGCCAAAATCGCAGAATGCGGGAGAGATCAGTAGTAGGACCGACAAATACAGATGTTGTTACACCAACCGGGGGAGTAGGGTCAGTAATGAATAACGTGATTGGAATGCCTGGAGCTATGAACGGAGTTTCGGAAGTGGTAGTTATGGAGCCGCGCACTTTTGAAGAGATGCCGGCCGCAATTCGAGCGCTTAAGGAACGGAAATCTGTGGTCTTGAATCTGACGATTATGGACCCAGACCAAGCACAAAGAGCTGTAGACTTTGTAGCTGGTGGTACTTACGCCCTTGACGGTCATCAAGAACGAATTGGCGAAAGTATTTTCTTGTTTACACCAAGCTGCGTTCAGGTGAGAACTCAATCTGGTGTAGTTCACGAAGTACCTCCAGCTCAAGGACGGCCCCGCACTGCGGCTCCGGCACCGACAGTCTGGCCAGCAGAACAAGCTCAAATGGCTCAGTAGTCATCAGTCAGTAGTCAGTAGTTAGTAGTCAGTAGTTAGTAGTTATTAACTAATAACTACTGACTCCGGCATCAAGGCGGGAGACCAATAACATGAGTAATATCAAATCCGTTGACATCGGAATTATGATTTCTCTCTTCTCTTTCTCTGTGTCCTCTGTGTTCTCTGTGGTTTAATCATTCCGATACAACCAGAATTGATATAACAACCAATCAGTAGTAAAAATCTAAAACAAATAACAAACAACAAATAACAAACAACAAACAACAAATAACAAACAACAAATAACAAATAACAAATAACAAATAACAAATAATTATGATAAAATTTGGTACGATCGGCGGTGGAGTCATGGGAGAAGCTCTCTTATCCCGCTTAATTGCACAAAAAGTTTATTTGCCTTCGGAAATATTGGTGAGCGAACCACAACTCCAACGCCGCCAGTTTTTGACTCAGAAATACGGGATTGGCACAACAGCTAGCAATCTAGAGGTGGCTGCTGCTACAGAAGTGCTGTTTTTGGCGATTAAACCACAAGTTTTTGAGACGGTTGCTTTGGAATTGGCTGTGGCGGACGATCGCAAACAGGGAAATAATGGAGAGACTGCTAATACTAAGTCAGAAGCCTTAGTCGTGTCGATTTTGGCAGGAGTACCATTGAGCAAGCTCGAACCCGCCTTCCCAGGGCGGGGAGTGCTGCGGGTGATGCCCAATACTCCGGCGACGGTGGGGGCGGGCATGAGTGCGATCGCCCCTGGAAAACTTGTGCAACCGGCGGATTTAGAATTAGTAAAGCGGATTTTTATGGCGGTGGGAGAAGTGGTGGAAGTCCCTGAAAATATGCTGGATGCGGTTACAGGACTTTCGGGTTCAGGGCCAGGTTATGTGGCGATTTTGATCGAAGCCTTGACAGATGGCGGTGTGTGTGCTGGTCTGCCACGGGCGATCGCCTCCCAATTAGCCCTACAAACAGTATTCGGTACGGCGAAACTATTACAAGAAACAGGAATGCACCCAGCAGAATTGAAAGATAGAGTCACAAGTCCCGGTGGCACAACGATCGCCGGAATTGCTAAACTCGAAAGTAATGGCTTTCGATCGGCGCTGATCGAAGCAGTGAAAGCAGCTTGTTTGCGTTCTCAAGAATTGGGAAAATAACCACAGAGAATTTAAAATGGCTTACAGCGAATTCAAGCTAAAGGAACTTGTCAAGCAATTCGACTTAACTCTCCAGGAAAATCAAGATTTATTTGCCCATATATCAGAAGTAGAATCTAGCGAAATCCTAAAAGTAGCCTTGAAAGAAAACGCAGGATTAGCAGTAGATATAAATACTGAAAAAGCTCGTTCTGAACTGATTATTGCACCAATTTTACTCGAAATTAGACGACAATTAAATTACCAAATTGGTTTATTTTCCGGCTCAGAGTTTAATGTTGCTCCTGAAAAAGGATTAAATGGAACTTGCGATTTCTTAATGAGTTTGTCGGCAGAACGCTTGTTTATCAGCGCTCCTGTGATTACCCTTGTTGAAGCTAAAAAAGAAGATATTAAGGCTGGTTTCGGGCAGTGTGCAGCCGAGATGTTAGCCGCTCAATTATTTAATGAGGAAGAGGGAAATCAGATTCCGATTATTTATGGAGCTGTGACATCGGGTACTGTATGGAGATTTTTGAAGTTAGAGGGACAGATTGTGTCTATTGATGCGATCGAATATTACCTGAGAGATATTGGAAAAATTTTGGGGATTTTGTTAAGCGCGATACCCAGTGCCCCGACTTCGCCGAAGTTGTCAGGAATCTAATAGGTCGATCGCATTTTACAACCAGATTATTTTTATTGTAAATATCTACAGCGTGCATTGTCATCTCATGTTGCAATCCATCCTGCAAACCTTTAATTAGCTTGAGCTAATTATCCACAATTAAAAATTTGCTTGGCGGTCAAATTCAACTCAGAGAACACCGCTGATTCAACCCTTTCATCTCCCCGAAACAGCTTAATTTGATACTCACCATCAACTAACTGATAAACCGATAAAGTCGGCTGTTTCGGAACACCAATATAACGGCTACCCCCTAAACCCAAATAATCTACAATCCAATATTCAGGAATTCCTAATGCTTCATAATCAATCATTTTGTGTGCATAATCATCGCGCCAATTGGTGCTGACTACTTCAACAACTAATTTAATCGAATTTACCTGAGTAATAACTGATTCTCTTTCCCATCGATACTCATTGGCTGCTACGGCTTGTTTATCTAATACAATCACATCTGGATCGTAACCAGAGTTGTCGCTAAATTTAATTGTACATTCCTTCGGAATAAAGTAAGGAAGTTGTAAGCGCCTAATTTCTAAACCAAACTCAAAGGACTGAAAACCTGCGATCGCTGAATGTTTACCAGTTGGATTTGGCATTTCAACAATAACTCCGTTATGTAATTCATAGCGTCCGTTTTCTGGTTTACATTCCAGAAATTCATCAAAAATCATTAACTTGGATATCGCTTGAGTCATGGTAAAGTCTCCAATGCTCTAAGATCGTTTGATTCTGATTCAGTAGTCAACAGTAAAAAATCATGTCGGTGCAACTGGAATTGATATCAATCGCTAGCTGCTGTTTCCAATTTCTCCCCAATCCTCGGTTCTGTCCCGTTCAATAGCCGCTGAATATTGCTGCGGTGCCGCACAATTACAAATACGCCACCCGCAATTCCAAACAATACATAAGCTAGCGGCTGATTTAAAACAAACATCAATCCAGCAACGCTAATTGCACCCATAATTGAACTCAAAGAGACAATTCGTGACACTGCAAATACGATCGCAAAAATCCCGAAAGTTCCTAAACCTACTGGCCAATATAAACCCAGTAAAACTCCCAAACTTGTAGCGACAGATTTGCCACCTGTAAAGCCCAGCCAGATAGATTTGCTGTGGCCTAAGACTGCAAATAAACCTGCTAGAGTTGCCATCCAAGGTATGATGGTTTCAGTGTTTTCTAAACCTGCGGTGGTTGCTAGCTGTTGGGTAAAAGTGAGAGAGTAAATGTAGCGGATTAGGCCGATCGCACTTACGCCCTTCAACACATCAACCAGCAACACCGCCAACCCCGGCCACTTCCCCAAAGTCCTCAGCACATTAGTCGCACCAGTGGAACCGGAACCAACCTCTCGAATGTCTATCCCCAGCATCCATTTACCCAAGGCGTACCCAGTCGGAATCGAACCCAGAAGGTAAGCTGCAATTAGCAATGCGCCATTTAAAATTATCCAGCTAGCCATGTTTTAATTTTAGATTTGTTGTACAGAAGGAAGAAGGAAGAAGGAAGAAGGAAGAAGGAAGAAGGAAGAAGGAAGAAGGAAGAAGGAAGAAGGAAGAAGGAAGAAGGAAGAAGAACCAATTCTGGTGAATTTACCCCTGAATTGATTCAGTCCGCGGAGGCGGACTTTGTTTGTATAGCCGCGAATTCTATTCGCCCGGAATTGCCAGAATTGGTGGTGTCAAAACCGGGCTTTATCTCAAAAATCCTTAGCAGCTATCAAACTTTGCGGATCGGGAGCAAAGGCTAGCCATAGCGGAAATTGCAGCATTGACAAACTAATTAAATCCTCAGTTTCATCAATCACAATTAACGGTAATTTGCCATCTTTCACCAAGCGATCGGCTTTTTGAGCCAAAGCCTCCGCAGACTCAAACATAATAATCCCCCGTTCCGGGCCAAAATCGCTGCGAGTAATCCCCAAACAATCTTGCAAACCCCGGCGCCATTCTCCCAAACGTTCTGGACTGTTGGCCAGTACCAAAGTCCGCACCCGACTCCCATAGACGCTGTTGAGCACAGAAACAATTGTCGAAGTAATCAGGATATTTTGCAAGCGCGAACCCATTGTCCGCAAAGCACCCCTTCCTCCTTGGGTAAAAAACCAGTTAGAAACTCGTTCGGCGTGGATGGGTTCAAAGGTGCGGCGCAGTTGCCAAGGCGGGCCATAATAGTCCGGGAGAGTGCGATATTGATCGAGAGTGCGACGAATTTGCTTGGCCTGTTCTTGAAATCCCTGTTCGGAAAATCTGGGATTGATAGGCGCTGAGGAGGAAGATTCTTCCACCGTAAATTGCTGTGTTCTTTCCGGCACCGGCGGTGTCAAATCTAAGAGTTCGGCGGTGGCGGCTAAATCCTGCAAACTACCTACTAGATAGTCTTTGAAACCCTGGACTCGAATTGCTAAATCTTGGGAAACCCCTGCGAAAGTGGTTCGCATTTCTTTTTGAATGCGATCGCGCCGACGTTCGAGTTTTTCTACTTCTATTTGTAACGTTTGTTTGCGCTGCTCTAATTGAATCAAGCCGTCTTGTACCAAACGTCCGATCGATGCTTGAGCCTCACCCAATGCTTCTAAGGCTTGGACTTTTTCCGATTCCAGAGTAGCAATTTTCTCGGTCAAATCTTGTGCTTGTTGTTGCAATGCTTGGACTCGCTCTGCCAAGTTTGCGGTAACATTTTCTGGGATATCTGTGACCCTTTCTCCCACAAGGGTTGGGGTAGAGTCTTTCTGCGACTGGATTTGAGCGATTGGGGACTTCTCCTGGCCCTGGTATTCGGTAGGAGGCACAATTGGGGCGAGGGCACTTGCTGCGTCAACGAATTGGGCGATTTCGGAATCTGTCGCGCTTAACTGGATGTCTGTTTCTGGCCCAATTTGGCCGAGGGGTTCTGGTTTCTCCATCTCAACGCTTGGTAAATCCTCTGTCGGCGATGGGAGTTGGTCGAAATCCTGATGCACGGGCAAATTAGACTCGCTCTCAACGGTTGGCGGGACTGGTTGTGCTTGTGGTTCTTGGGTTGGAGATTCGTCTGAATTCATGGGAAATTTTGTTTAACATGGGGTACGGAAAAGTTAAAAATTAAAAATTAACAACTTTTTCAGTCTTGACGGGGACAACGCTGTTCTAAGCAAGTCTGTAGCATTTTACGATCGAACAGAACCGGCAGAAAGTGAATACTGTTAATTTCTTTGAAGTAAAACAAAATTGGCAGTGCGGGCCAAAATATCCGCCAATTTTGCCATTCTCGGTAAGGAAACTGGCGAATTAAGTTTTGCGATCGATAAATGTCCAAATCGGTTGCAGTGAATAGCAGCCGGATGGTGGCTGCTTGATACATCAAAAACAAGCCGAACACCGAAAGCGGCAAACTCACCCACTTCTGCACGAACAGCAGCGGTACGGCGGCAAGCACGAGGACTAGGGGAATCGCATAACTCGGTTCAAGTTCGATCGTATTTGTCGGTGTGCTAGAAGAGGCAGTTGTATTCACGGGCTTAAGCCAAACGAATTTTGTCAATAATTTATATTTTACCGTTTCCCAGCTTAAAGGCCATTGGTGTCAACTTAACGTCAAAAGTAGTATCAGTATACCGTCTGCTAATGAGCAACTCGATCCCCCCTAGCCCCCCTTAACAAGGGGGGGACAGGAAGCAGTCAAAGTCCCCCTTCCCCCCTTGGGGGGGGCTAGGGGGGGGTGGGGATTTAGGGGGATCGAAACTTGAGTGCAAGCTACATTTATTATGGGTTTCTATCTTAAATTGACACCAATGGTCACAGGCCTTTGAGTACGCTGCTACCAGTCCCCTGAAACATCACCCAAGTCATCAAAAAATTACAGATAAAAATAGCCAGCAAAGCAGTCACCACGGCAGTTGTAGTCGATTGGCCGACACCCTTGGCCCCTCCTGTGGTGGTCAAACCCCAGCTTGTACCGATCACAGCAATCAAAGCACCGAAGACAAAAGCTTTAATGGTGGCGCTGCAAATATCCCACAGTGTCAGAAAAGTGCGGACTGATTCTAGAAAGACGGTTTGAGAGACTCCGTACATCGTCGTCGCAATCAGCAGTCCCCCAGCAATACCAGTGACGAGGGACAAGATGGTTAAAATTGGTAGCATCAAGCAGCAAGCGATGACGCGGGGAATTACGAGATAGTCGATCGGGTCTGTTCTGAGCATCAGCAGGGCGTCTATCTGCTCTGTTACCTGCATTGTGCCGATTTCCGCCGCAAAAGCCGAACCGACTCGTCCGGTGACAATCACGGCGGTTAAAACCGGGCCTAGTTCGCGAGTCAAAGACAGGGCCAAGACTCCGCCGACGACATTACCGGCACCGAGGTTGATAAACTCTCTGGCTACCTGGACTGTAAATACCATGCCGACAAAACCCGCAGTCAGCAAAGCAATCAACAGGGATTCTGGGCCAACTGCTGCCATTTGGTCCAGGGTGTTGCGACGGTTAATTTTGCGGGTGAGTAAGTGCAGCATTACTTGGCCTCCCAATAAAATTGCTGCTAGTAACCGCCGACTCCATAAAGTGAGACTCGAAGATGTAGTAGGGCTCACGGGGATTGCGACTGTATAACTACTGGAAAAAATGAAATCTATCTACAAATCTTAAACAAGTTTCTTCTCTAACATTTAAGATTTCTGACGGAATTAGCCGCGAATGGCGATCGCTACCTATCTTGGAACAAGGCAGGTCTTGTTGACTTGTACACCTTTCGGCAGTTTAGCTGAATTTAGTGACTCCTATGAGCATTTTTCCTAATTTTCTTCGATCGGTACTGCTGACGAGCCTTTTGAGCTTTTTCGCCCCTTTATTGTTAATCGGCGTGGGATTGACTAGCTTTTTACTGATTGGTCTGGTGCCTGCTCTCCAAGGGGTTGGTCGTTCTGGGGAAGACCTGATTTTACAGTTTTTGGCTACTTTCGGCAGTGGTTGTCCCCTCCAGGGGTTTTTGGTGATTGGCACTACTTTTGGTTTGGTGGGTGCTTTGTTTAATACCTACGCTTCTTTTGGACACTCGCGGTGGACAAGACAGTGAGTTACCAAGATAGCGAGTAAAAGACCCGAATCAAGACTGTTTTTCTTCCCGACTCTACGGACTGCGGAAATACAAAGCAAAAGTTAAGAATATTGTAGACGGTGTAGATCCTTGTAATGAAAGCGTAGAAGCTGAACTCACAATAGGCGATAATATTTATTTATTCCCCTATTAAGTAACTCCACTTAATTAAACGTAAAATACGGATGACCGAAAAGCTGACTGCATAAGTCTTCTTCCTTCTTCCTTCTTGCTTCTACTTAGCAATTTGTTCACAAATAAAGTAGGTATTGTTTCCCACATCAGTTTACGATACTTAGTGGAGAATTTTTATGAAATGAGGTAAAACTGAATGCCTGATATTGTTGATATTGCTGTAGGTGCTGGTTCGTTCCAAACCCTGGTAACAGCGGTGCAAGTGGCTAATTTGGTAGACGCCCTCAAAAGTCCGGGCCCTTTCACTGTTTTTGCACCCAATGACGACGCCTTTGCCAAGTTGC
>NZ_JAHRFC010000097.1:0-15754 GCF_020883015.1 Microcoleus sp. CAWBG640 | reverse complement strand
GCAACCAGACAAATGTAATGTTCAGTTTTAGAACGCAGTCGATTTTTTAAATCTTCGTAAATACCTAAGCGTAATACTGGATAGACCCAGTGTACTACCCCCTCGCGGGAATGAAAGCTCGAAGCCAAAATATCTGCTAGCTGCATCAGGTCATTGGCTCCAGCCATCCGAACTAAAAAGCCACAATTTTCGGGGTTTTGTTTACCGCGTGTTGGTGAGGAAAAAAATGAATAATTCACAATTATCAGCCACTATATTAATTTTCTAGGATGGTTATTTATACACAGAACCATTTTCTTAATGGTGATTTTATTGTGATTCATAACCCTCTAAATCAATTATAAATTCACAGGAACATTCAATAATTATCAGCTAATTCTAAATGAGGGCGGGTCGGATTTGGGCAACCAATTCATTTCCAGCCGATCGGGGTGGGTTTTCTGTAATATTAGGGGTATAACTTATACACATAGTTGATTGACCCGATTAAACCACCACCTTCTTTAGTCTTGACTTTGCAATATTATCTAATGTACACTGGAAATGTCAAGGGATTGAGAAAAATCATGGCCAACAATAACCCATCCCCTAATACTAGATTTGTAGGTATTGGGAAGGGTATTAAAAACAATCAAAAAGGTTTTAATGTCAGGTTCCCGGAACCCTATCACTCTATGCTGGCAGAAATACCCGATAGAATTGAATTTATTCGTCAAGCCGTAATTGAAAAACTCAAGGATAAGCCAGAATGAATCAGGGTATGAGGCTCGTGGATCTTATGGCTATGGCGAGCCGATCGAGTTTCAAGGGCTTCTGGCCACAGGCACTCGTGTATCCGATGAAAGCAACCTTGTCTTTAAGAGTAGGGGGTTTTCTGCCAAAAGTCCCATTTACACTCTGACGTTTTGGAAAAAGTCTCTGGGGTATGACCCAATAATTCCGTCTGTGGGCGGTATGACCAAATAATTCGATAGTATGCAGAAGGCGATCGATAAATTCAAAAGCCCGATCGAGCTAATTAGCCGATGTTGACAGAGTAAATTCATCATGAAAATTAAGGGCAGGTTAAATAAGTTACATAGTTAACTGGGTGAGGGTGTTTCGAGAAGGGTTCAAGGCATTTGGGTTGGATCGAGTGGGATTTCCTCCTCCCTAAAGTTCTGACTCTGCGCTCAATTGCGGATTTCAAAGAGTCTATATCGTAAAATAAGGCGTCAATAGTGGCAAAAATAGGCACTGGACTTACGGCGATCGACCGGGTTTCTCTGAAAAATCAAAGTTTCTCAACGAGATATCTACCAAAAAAGTGGGGTTTCTGCCATTGGCGGCTGTGGTGAGTTTTAAAAATCTTAACTAAAACGGGACTGGTGCAAATAATTAATCGCAAATACTGGAAACACATTCACAAAAGGACGGCTATAGCTATGTTGCAGAGATCCTGCCTCCCTATGACTCCCACGACCAAGCACAGCAAAGCTATGTGGTTGAGCAATCAGGGGGAAGACAAATGAATTCCCTAGCAAGTTCTAAGGTCAAAATTCTGATCGTTGATGACGAACCAGACAATATTGAGTTGCTGTACCGCACCTTCTATCGCGATTATAAAGTGCTGAGCGCCAAATCAGGTCCTGATGCCCTCGAAATCTTGAGAAGAGAGAAAGAAGTTGCCGTGATTATCTCGGATCAGCGGATGCCAAAAATGAGCGGGACTGAGTTTCTCCGCTTGACTGCTGTCGAGTATCCCGACGTGATCAGAATTATTTTAACTGGCTATACCGATGTTGAAGATTTAGTTGAAGCTATTAATGCGGGCAAAGTATTCAAATACGTTACTAAGCCTTGGGATTCCGATGACCTCAAGGTTTTGGTCAGTCAAGCTGTGGATACTCACCATGTCCTGAAAAATCGCACTAATGAACTGCGACGGGCGCTACAGCAAGAATCACTGCTTTATGCTGTTACCAATAGTATCCGATCGGCCCTCAATTACCAGCAAATGCTGCAAAGAATTGTGGAAACCGTAGGGGAAATGTTTCAGGTGAGTTGCTGCTTGTTACGTCCCTTCCAAGACGGTAGAGTGGCTGATGAATGGTTCGTTTATCCACACCAGGAAACTCCAGATTTGCCATCATCGGAGGCTGTCGCCATACCCCTAGATGCCCCGGATGCTAGACTTTCTGTAGATTTACTACCGCTGTTGGTGTGGGAAACTACCCAAGTAGAGGTGATTCAAGATGCTCAAACAGACGATCGCATTTTACACACAGGAAATGACCAGCGACGACTTGCTTACCTAGCAGCCAACATCCGATCGAGCTTAATCGTACCTCTGTTCTACCAAAATGAACTCATGGCAGTTTTAGCGCTGCACTCCTTCGAGCACCCCCGCCCGTGGGAAGAACACGAGATCAACTTAGTCAATACAGTAGCAGACCAAGCAGCCTTGGCCCTTTCTCAAGCCCGTGCTTACGAACAAGTGCGGGCGCTGGCAAAACGCGAAGCCCTAGTCAATACTATTACCACGGCAATTCGATCGAGCCTAGACCCCCAAAACATTTTTTCAGCCATTACCCAACAACTAGGGCAAGCTCTGCAAGTAGACGGCTGCGTGCTATCCCTGTGGACAGAAGACGATGAATACGTTCAATGCGTGGGACTTTATGACTCAAATCGGAATTTTGTAGCCGCCGAAGAGGACTTTATCGCTCCTAATTTACTCGCCAACGACATGATTAGGGATAGAGGCCGCGCCTGGATATTTCCCCAATCTTCGCTACCCCAGTCTTTAGTGCCGATTCGAGGGAATCCGGTTTTGCAAAACATTATGATCTCGAAAGAACCGGTGGCGATTTCAGATCTCAACGAACGTCCTGACATGAATGTTACAGAACTACAACTGCGATCGCCAGCCCGCGCCCTTCTGGTAGTCCCCTTGCTTTCCGATGGTAAAATCATCGGCAGCATCTCCCTACGACAAAACAACAACACCAGGCGCTGGCTAGCCTCAGACATTGACCTGGCTCAAATAGTAGCAACTCAAGCCGCTCTAGCCGTACAGCAGTCCCGCCTCTACCAAACTACCAGACAGCAAGCCGAACGTCTCCTGGAAGCCGATCGACTCAAAACCGAGTTTTTCCAAAATATCTCTCACGAATTCCGTACACCTCTAACCCTCACCATTGGTCCCCTGGAATCAGTTTGCAGTCGCCAAGAAGACTTACCCTACGAACAAGCAGCCATTGCACTTCGCAATTCCCGTCGCCTGTTGCGCTTAGTAAATCAACTACTAGATTTGCAGCGACTGGATGCTGGACGAATGCAGCCGAGTTTTCGCCCCTGCGACTTAGTAGGTTTCTGTTACTCTACGGCCGAATCATTTCGCCCCTATTGCGAGAAAAAAAACATCAACTTAATTACTCAATTGCAAGAGTGTCCGTTGCTCTATTTAGATATTGAAAGATTTGATAAAGTTATTTATAACCTACTATCAAATGCTGTCAAATTTACCCCCGAAGGTGGAAATATAACCCTGACAGTTGCATCGGCAGGTTCTCACTGTTTGCTGCAAGTAAAAGATACCGGGATCGGCATCCGCACCGAACAAATTCCCTATTTATTCGAGCGTTTTCGTCAGGCCGAAGGTTCCGCCAGCCGTTCCTACGAAGGAAGTGGCTTAGGCTTGGCATTGGTCAAAGAATTAGTGGAAATGCACGGTGGTCAAATCTCCGTAGAATCTGTTTACGGTGAAGGCTCTACTTTTACAGTTTGGCTCCACTTCGGCTCCACCCATTTGCCTCTAGAACAAGTGCTGGAAATACCAACAGAATTTCACTCATCAAAAGCAATGGTGGAATTGGCAGATGTAGAAGGTGATTTGTCTGATGCTGAAATCACCAACGAGAATTTGGAAACCCTCCAATCCGTAAGCTCAGAAACAGCAGTTGGCACAGTTTTGGTAGTTGATGATAATCCTGATTTACGATTTTATGTATCGGGAATTTTGCGAGATTCAGGCTTTTCGGTTTTGCTTGCCCGTAACGGTGAGGAGGGATTTGCAGTAGCGAAAAAACGTCGCCCTGATTTGATTGTTACAGATTTGATGATGCCCTTAGTGTCGGGATTAGATTTGATTCGGATGATTAGAGAAGATCGAGATTTAAAAGGCACTCCTGCTATTTTACTCACAGCTAAAGCCGATGAAGACACTCGAATTGAAGGAGTAGAACGGGGAGCTGATGCTTATTTGTCCAAGCCTTTTAACGACAGAGAATTATTGGCAGAAGTCCGAAATTTGCTGGCTCTCAAGGAGAACGAGCGCCGTGTCCAGCAGTTGAATACTTATTTAACTGAGTCGGTACTGCGCCGATTTTTGCCGCCGGCAATGGTGAAAGCGGCGGCGGCGGGAGATTTGGCGCTGAATTTGCGCCCGGAACCGCGATTGATTACGATTTTATTTAGCGATATTGTGGGTTTTACTGCCCTCTCCAATACATTGCGATCGCGCCGAGTAGCCGAGTTGTTGAATCAATATTTAGCCGCCATGACTAAAGCGATTTTTGATAGTGGTGGTACGGTAGATAAGTTTGTGGGAGATGCGGTAATGGCAATATTTGGAGCGCCGGAAGAACTCAACCCCAATGAACAAGTGCGGCGTGCTGTGGAGGCTGCAAGGAAAATGTTGCGAGCTCTGAATGAGCTTAACCAAAGTTGGATTGAACAGGGTATTGTTGGGGAGAATGGCGTGCCACCTGTGCGTTTTCGCTGTGGAATTCATCAGGGTACTGCGGTGGTGGGGATGTTTGGCTGCGAGGAGCGATCGGACTATACTGCGATCGGACCGAGTGTGAATATTGCCGCTCGACTGCAAGAAGCGGCCGAACCCAATAGTGTGTTAATTTCCGCAGCGGTGGCCGATTATGTTGATGAGGAGAGAATTATTAAATATAAGCCACTGCAATTGAAGGGAATTGATGAAACAGTGTTGACTTTTGTACTCAAGTGTGATTGAGTTGGGCCGCAACCCAAATAATTTCCGATGGGTTAACGGCAGTTGACAAAATATCTATATTTACCTATATTTTAAACAGGTAATTCAAGGGTTAGCAGTGGACAGACTAATTAGTATAGGCGAACTAGCGGAACTCAAAGCCGTAAGTGTAGATACCATCAGGCGTTGGGAAAGCGAAGGAAAAATTAAATCAGTTAGAACCAGTGGCGGACACAGGCGGTACAGGTTAGCTGACTTTGTAGAGCAAAAGCTAGGTAAAACTCTTGCTTACGCCCGTGTTTCATCCCAAGATCAGAAAGACGCTCTTGATAGACAAGACGCGGTATTGTCTGGTTACTGTCAATCTAATGGTTGGAATTACGAGGTGATTAGAGACTTAGGCGGTGGTATGAATTATCGCAAAAAAGGTTTAAATAAACTACTCACAGCTATTTTAGATGGTGATGTAGCGCGTCTTGTAATCACCCACAAAGATCGGTTACTTCGGTTCGGGTCTGAACTTATTTTTGCTGTCTGTGAGTACCACGATATTGAGGTAATCATACTAAACAAAAAAGAGGATGCAACCTTTGAAGAGGATTTGGCATCGGATGTTCTGGAAATTATCACAGTGTTTTCTGCCAGACTCTACGGCTCTGGCTCAAATAAGAATAAAAAACTGTTAGAAAAGCTTGCAGAAGCTACGCAATTGTGATGGAATGTAAAAATAAAGTAAGATTGTAAGAGTCAACTTTATGCTGTCAGGATAAGAGTTTAACAAGTCATACGGTAACACGCACCTACAAAAAACTTACGGTATTAATAAACGTCATGCTAATGGTGTAATCTCATCGGCTAAAGGTGCTGTTGATAGGTGGCATTCTTGTCGGTGCGGAGAGTCTTTAGATCGAGACGAAAACTCGGCTAAACTTATCAAAAAGATTGGCCTGAGTCATGAAAGTGGCGGGGGAACTCCGTCACTCAAAAAAGCCCTTGCACAAAGGGAAATAGAAGCCTGCGGTCTAGCGGTACTCCGCTGACCGTCAGGTTCGTTCACAAGCCGTATTTATGGGAGATAGGATCGGAGGCAGGCCCGACAGCATCGATCGCAGCCTCAAGAGCGATCGACACATGAGTCCAATGAGTCCCCCCTTGACAAAAAGCTATATAGGGTTCCCGCAGTGGCCCATCAGCCGAAAACTCCGACGTACTCCCATCAATAAAAGTACCCCCAGCCATCACCAACTTACTTTCATAGCCGTGCATGGGAGCAGGCACCGGATCTAAATAGGAACCAACGGGGGAATTTTGTTGAACAGCCCGACAAAAAGCAATTAACTTATCAGCACAACCAAATTCGATCGCCTGAATCACATCCCGTCTTCTCGCCAAAGGAATCGGATTCACCCGATAACCCAACTTATAAAAAACATAAGCTGTCAAATGATTTCCCTTGATCGCCTCGCCCACAAACCCAGGCGCTAAAAACAAACCCTGAAACAGCAAGCGATTTAAATCAAAAGTTGCACCGCCACTACTGCCAATTCCAGGGGCCGTCAAGCGACAAGTTGCAGCCTCCACTAAATCTGCCCTCCCCGCCACGTAACCCCCCGCAGGGACGATCGTACCCCCCGGATTTTTAATCAAAGAACCAGCCATCAGATCCGCACCAACAGCAGTCGGTTCACAATCCTCAACAAATTCTCCGTAACAATTATCAACAAAGCAAATTGTGTTAGGATTCTGATGTTTGACTATGGCGACGATTTTTTGAATCTCAGAAATAGACAGACTAGACCGCCAAGAATAACCGCAAGAGCGCTGGATAAAAACCAGGCGAGTTTTTGCTGAAATAGCACAGCTCAGTGCCTGCCAATCCACACTTCCTTCGCGAGTTAGAGGCAACTCACGGTAAAGGATGCCAAACTCAATCAGTGAACCTTGACCTTGCCCCCGCAGGCCGATGACTTCTTCTAAAGTATCGTAGGGAGACCCAGCCACTGCCAACATTTCGTCACCAGGACGCAGGATGCCAAACAGAGCACAGGCGATCGCGTGAGTACCCGAAACAAACTGTACCCGCACCGCCGCCGCTTCTGCACCAACTACTTCGGCAAACACGCCGTCCAACGTTTCCCGACCCAAATCGTCGTGACCGTAACCCGTAACTCCTGCAAAATGGTGGACTCCAACCCGGTGGCCCCGAAAAGCTTTTAAGACTCGTTGAAGATTTTGCTTGACTGTCGCGTCAATACCAGAAAAAATCTGAAGGAGTGCCTGTTCTGCTTCCTGTAGCCGTGAAACGCTATTCATCTATACCTCGCTCACCATTTGTGTGCGCGCAGCTCGTTATCGCGTAGATGCGGCCCTTAGTTTGTAAACATAATATCTTCATGACGATTGCAACTTCCAAAAAAACTTCTCCTGATTGGCCTGTCATAGGCTTTATGGCCTTTTTACACATCGGCGCTTTATTTGCTTTGCTGCCGAGTAATTTTAGCTGGTCTGCGATCGGGCTAGCAGTATTCCTCCATTGGGTAACAGGTGGTTTAGGAATTACTCTCGGATTCCACCGTCTGGTTACTCACCGCAGTTTTCAAACACCCAAATGGCTAGAATATTTCCTAGTAATTTGCGGTACTCTTTCCTGCGAAGGGGGCCCCATCGACTGGGTAGGAATGCACCGGTTACACCACATACATTCTGACACTGAAACAGATCCCCACGACTCCAATCAAGGCTTCTGGTGGAGCCACATGGGCTGGATGCTCTCGGATCTGCCCATCAGAGTTGAAATCCCGCGCTTTACAAAAGACATTGGCGACGACCCAGTATACAAGTTTCTCCAAGCATATTTTATCCCCATCCAAGTAGTCTTCGGTGTCTTGCTCTATTTATTAGGCGGCTGGTCCTTCGTGGTTTGGGGCGTGTTTATGCGGATTGTAGTGGTATTCCACTGCACTTGGCTGGTGAACAGTGCTACCCACAAATTTGGGTATCGCACCTACGAGTCTGGCGATCGCTCCACCAACTGCTGGTGGGTGGCCGTCCTGACTTATGGCGAAGGCTGGCACAATAACCACCACGCCTTTCAATACTCGGCTCGCCACGGTCTTCAATGGTGGGAAATAGACATAACCTGGATGACAATTCAACTGCTGCAAATACTGGGTTTGGCAACCAAAGTCAAATTAGCAGATATCGCAGAAAAGTAACTTGCGATCGCAATTAACACATTATTAGCCATTAGTCTCATACTAAAGGCTAATAATCAATTTTTGATAATCAAATTGCTTCAATATCAGTTAACCTGAAGAAAATCAAACAGAAATCCGCAGCCTGCTCCCACCAATAAAGAGCAGAATGTACTATCATAGATATTGAAGCAAAAAAAATATGAATTTTAGTCAATTTAAAACCTCAATCTAAACCGAATGACAATTGCAACACAAGACAAACTCCAATACAACTGGACACACATTATTGCTTTAGCCGGAGTTCACATCGGCGCTCTGTTCGCCCTACTTCCGAGTAACTTCAACTGGACAGCCGTTGGTTTAACAGTATTTATGCACTGGATCACCGGCGGTTTGGGAATAACCCTCGGATGGCATCGCCTGCTTACCCACCGTAGCTTTCAGACCCCAAAAATTGTAGAATACTTTCTAGCTTTTTGCGGAGCTCTCGCTTGCCAAGGAGGAATAATTCATTGGGTTGGGCTGCACCGCTTACACCACACTCACTCCGACCAAAATGATATCGACCCTCACAATGCCCAGCAAGGTTTTTGGTGGAGTCACATAGGTTGGATGTTCTATAAAGGGCCAGCTCACGATGAAATTCCCCGCTGCACAAAAGACATTGCTAGCGACCCATTTTATCAATTTTTGCAAAATTACTTTCTGCCAATTCAAATCGCCTTTGGAGTCTTGCTTTACTTAGCAGCAGGCTGGTCTTTTGTAGTTTGGGTAATATTTGTACGCTTAGTTTTCGTGTATCACTGCACATGGTTTGTGAATAGCGCCACTCACAAATTCGGCTACCGCACCTATGAAACAAAGGATAGTTCTACTAACTGTTGGTGGGTTGCGGTTTTGACTTACGGCGAAGGCTGGCACAACAATCACCACGCTTATCAATACTCGGCCCGTCACGGGATGGAATGGTGGGAAATAGACTTTACTTGGATGACAATTCAAGTGCTGGAAGCACTCGGTTTGGCAAGTAAGGTGAAATTACCAGCAAAATAGTAATTTGGTAATTGGGCATTGGGCATTGGGCATTGGGCATTGGGCATTGGTGTCAACTTAAGGTACAACCAATAGTCCGGCAAGGGTTAAAACCGAGCCTCACAAAGCGAAAGTCCTCTGAAGAGGACTCATGATTTCTTCAGTCCTCTTGAGAGGACTTTAGCTATTAGACAGGGGTTTCAACCCCTGGCGGACTTTGGGGATGACTAACGGATTTGGCGGGCTTTCAGGCTTAAGTTGACACCAATGGGCATTGTTGACTGCCAACTGCCCAACTACCAATTCACTAATGAGCCCGTTTTTGGTCGCCCCGGCCGCGCAAATACTCCGCTGCAAACGCCAATCCTCCCGAACCTACCATTAACAGCACGCTCAGAGCATTAATATCAGGTTTCACCCCAGTCCGAATCCGGCTAAAAATTTCCATCGGTAAAGTTGTAGTCCCGCTACCTGCGGTAAAACTCGCAATCAAAAAATCGTCCATACTGAGAACAAAAGACAGCAGACAACCCGAAATAATGCCTGGTAATAATTGAGGCAACAAAACTTTAACAAAAGCCTCAACTGGTGTCGCTCCCAAATCCAAGGCAGCTTCTTCTAAAGAGGGGTTGAGGTCGGCTAATCTAGTAGAAACAGCTAGGGCAATATAAGCTAAACAAAAGACTATGTGAGCAGCTACAATTGTCCACAAACTCAGAGGAATAGCCAGGGCTGCTAAAAATACTAGAGTCGCCACAGCACTGGCAATATCGGGAATAATAATCGGCAAGTAGGCAACTCCTTGATATAAATTCTTGCCTGGAAAGCGGTAGCGGGACAAACCCACTGCCATCAATGTACCGAGTACAGCGGAGATGGCAACTGCACAAACAGCCACTGTTAAACTATTTCTCAGGGCCACCAAAATGCGGGTATCGCTAAATAATTTAACATACCAATCTAATGTAAATCCTTCCCAACCAGCGCTAAAACGCGATTTATTAAAGCTGTAAAATGTGAGTACCAAGATGGGCAGGTACATATAAAAAAACATCAAAACGGCAAAGACAACCTGCCAAGAAATCTTAAATTTAGGTTTTAAGTACAACATATCGGTGGGTATTTCCTCCTGTGGATTGTCGGTAATATTTTCCATATCTTGGTAATTGGTTATTGGTAATTGGTAATTGGTAATCGGTTATTGGTTATTTGTTGTTTGTCACTAGCTACCAATAATTAATAACCAATAACTAATGACCAATGACTACTGACTAATGACTTCTTTAAACTGCATTGCGATCGCCATATTTGAGCAAAAGGGCAATTCCAATACTCACTGCAAAAATTAATACCATACTCAGAGCCGATCCCAGCCCCCAATTTTGAGTCGCCCCCAAAAATTGATTGTAAATCAAACGGGCCGCCGTCATACTCGAAGCACCGCCCAGCAACTCAGGATCGACAAAATCGCCCAAACAGCTAATAAATACTAGCAAAGAACCCGCTGCAATTCCCGGCATAGTCTGGGGTACTGTCACTTGCCAAAAAGTTTCCACCGGATTCGCCCCCAAATCCTGAGATGCTTCTAGCAATCTGCGGTCTAATTTTTCTAAAGAAGCGTAGAGAATTGTCACGATATAAGGCAAATAACTGTAAGCCATGCCAATTAAGACCGCTGAACTTTGATTGAGTAATTCCAGCGGGGGAATGCCCACAAGTGCCAATACGGAGTTGAGAACCCCCGTAGGACGTAGAATTGTAATCCACGCATACGATCGCAAAAGCGAAGAAGTCCACAGCGGCAACACAAATCCCAACAAAGTTAAATTCCGCCACTTGGGCGAGACATTCAGGGCTATCCAGTAAGCCACGGGGAATCCCAGCACCAAACAGAGTATAGTGGTTCCCGTTGCAAAAAAGACCGATCGCCCAATCACCTGCAAATTCAAAGGCTCAAACACTCGCAGATAATTGCCAATTCCCGAAGGAATCACCAAATCTCCAGGCTTAATATTCGGCACCAAACTCAGTTGGAAAATGACTATAGTTGGTACTACTAATAATAGAGCCAGCCACACGCCAGAAGGGCCAAGCAATGCCAGCGGCCCAACCCAGGATGACCAAGGAGAAACAGTTTCGGCTTTCGAGGGAGAATTGGGAGGAATCGGAGGGGGAGCTTTGGTGGAAACAGTCATAAATAATAAATAGTTTTCAGTTTTGAGTTTTAATTGTTGATTGTTGATTGGTAGGGGCGGGTTCACCAACAATAATCGCCTAAAATAAACAATCTCATAAACCCGCCCCCACCCTAGGGTAAATCGAAATGTACATGAAATTTATCGCAAAAAAATGTACATGAAATTTTGGGCAAAAACTCAGATTAACCGCTGGTTAATTTAGTCCAATAGCGATCGTACACATCTATAAATTTTCCTACCGGAGCAACACCTTCACAATTTTTTAAAGTAGCCTCGGAAGGGAAAAGAATCTCATTTGCCCGCACTTCCGGTGTCAGCAAACTAAAAGCATCTTCCGAAGGAGTTGAAAAACTAAGTCGTTCTACTAAAGAAGCAGCGACATCCGCTTGTAACATAAAGTTAATCCACTTATAAGCCGCTTCAGGATTGGGAGCTCCTTTAGGTATTACTAAGGTGTCAGTCCACAGAGAAGAACCGCTTTTTGGCACAACATAGCGCAATTTATCGTTATCGGGAATTACTTCATTAGCATCAGAAGAATAGCACATAGCTACTTTTAAATCTCCTGTCAGCATTTGTGGACGCCATGCGTCTGTGGTAAAAGAGGCGATCGCGGGTTTTAATTCTACCAACTTCTCATAAGCTTTTTTGACTTCCTCTGGGTTAGTAGAATTGAGAGAAAAACCCTGCATTCGCAACGCAGCACCCATGACTTCTCGAACATCATTGGCCAGAGTCATTCGCCTTGTCAACTCCTGTTTGTGTTTCCACAAATAGTCCCAATCTGTCGGAGCTTCTTTGAGTTGTTCGCTGTTGTAAATTAACCCTGTGGTTCCCCAACTCAAAGGTACGCTGTAGCGGTTTCCTGGGTCATATACAGGGTTTTGGAATTGTTTTTTGAGGCGATCGATCCCTCCCAAAATGGAGTGGTCTAATTGGCTCAACAGCCCCAGTTCCTTCATCTGAATCACCATGTAGTCAGAGGGGTAAATGATGCTGTAGGCGCGACCACCACCGGCTTGAACTCTAGCCAGCATCGCCTCATTGGAGTCGAATACATCTGCAATCACGCGGATGCCTGTTTTTTCGGCAAAGCGATCGAGCAAAGCCTTATCTGTATAGCCTGCCCAAGTATAGATGAAAAGTTGGTCAGCATTACCTTTGACTGGAGGGGCCGATTGTACATCTGCAAGCCGCCAGCCGCAACTAGAAAGGGCTAAGCCGGAGATTGTCGCCGCCGAATTTTTTAGGAACTGACGGCGTGTAGAATTAGCCCTGGAAATCTGGGAAATTGGTAGATTAGTGGGAGGCACAGATTCAAAGATTGGTTATTTGTGATTGGCGTCGCCCTGAGCGAAGTCGAAGGGTTATTTGTGATTGGCGTCGCCCTGAGCGAAGTCGAAGGGTTGTTTGTGATTGGCGTCGCCCTGAGCGAAGTCGAAGGGTTATTTGTGATTAGTTACTTGTTGTTATGGGAACTAACAACTGACAACTAAAAACTCACAACTAACAACTCACAACTAACAACTCACAACTGGCAACTGACTAATTATTTCCTATCGCTTAAAGCGAGACAATCAGTAGTTCCCCAATAAGCGTAAATCGGCGTGTGCGGGTCTGGGAAAGAGCCACCGGTATTCGGTTGCCGCACCGTCATTTTATCGCCTGTGGTCAACTCAACCACGTAATGAACGTGGGTTCCCATGTACATGATATTTTTGAGTCTGCCTTCAAAACAGTTGACCGAGACTTCCGGCTGGTAAAGATTCAAATATACTTTTTCGGGCCGGACACTGACTACTACAGAGTCGTCTGTTCCTCCACTCCACATATCGGATTGCTGGACGACTATTTTGAGTCCGGCCTCCGTGCGAACTGTGAGAGTCGATCGGTCGATCGACTCTACTTTACCAGCAAACAAATTGGTATCGCCAATAAAATCTGCCACAAAAGCCGTCTGCGGACACTCATAAATTTCTTCAGGAGATCCAATTTGTTCTATTCGGCCCTCATTCATCACTGCAATGCGGTCAGAAAGACTCATGGCTTCTTCTTGGTCGTGAGTCACCATCACAAAAGTCAGCCCCAATTCTTGATGCAAGTTGGAGAGTTCCAACTGCATCTGCTTGCGCAACTTCAAATCCAGAGCACCGAGGGGTTCATCTAGCAGCAGTACCGCTGGTCGATTCACCAGAGCTCTGGCCAAAGCCACCCGCTGCTGCTGACCGCCGGACATTTGGCCGGGAAAGCGATTGGCGAAGGATTCCATTTTCACCAATTGCAAAGCTTCCCGTACCCGTTCTTCAATTTCCGCTTTCCCCAGTTTTTTAATCCGCAATCCAAAAGCGATGTTGTCCCAAACATTCATGTGACCAAACAAAGCATAGCTTTGAAACACAGTATTGACCGGACGGCGGTAGGCTGGAGTGTTGGTCATGGACTGACCACGAATCATCAATTCGCCCGCCGAGGGAGTCTCGAAGCCAGCGATTAACCGCAGCGTGGTAGTCTTGCCGCAGCCACTGGGTCCGAGAATGCTAAAAAATTCTCCTTGATGGATTTCTAGGTCAACCCCGCGGACTGCGGTTTCGCCATTGAATACCTTAAAGACCTTGCGGAGTTCAACGTCAAGCGCTGTATCCGTTGCTGTCGTACCTTGGTTGAGTGCTGTTTGAAACATATTCGCCCGTTCCTGGGGGTAATGCACGCTATCTTAATACAGTTTAAACTTAAACTTTTTTGTATTTTAGGCGAGGAATGCTTGATTTACTCGCTTTTGGGATGTTAAAGGCTCAAAAGCAGTTTTTTGGTAAAAAAAACCGATTTCTGCGTCCAGGACTATAATTAGTCTTATTTGGGCTCGATGTCTTTGTTGTCTGGACTCGGACTTACATTAGGTTTTGGCTGTTTGTCTGTTTTGGGTTCTGGTGTTTTTTTCCATTCTGACAAAGGTCGCACAGTGGCATTTTTAAAGTCGAAAGGTACTAGAATTACGGGCAAATTCTGAGATGGGGATTCGGTCGGGTTGGCTTGAGCATATAAGAATCGGCCACTAAAGTCTGTTTTCCCTAAAACTAGGCGGTGAGTTTCCTGGTTATCTAGTTTTACTGTGACTGTAGCTTGGGGTTGATCGAGGCCGAATTCTGGCAGTTGAGCGGGGGTGATACTAATTGTACGATCGCTCTTTCCTGTCCCCAACCTGTCTAACAAAAAATCTACTGATGCCTGATTGGCGTGTGCTTGCATGGGCACTTTCATTTCCCAACTTGATTTACCTCCTTTTACTGCATAAACTCGCTCAAAAGTCAATATGTTTTCGGCGGTTTTTATTGTAAAGAATTGTATGCGATCGGACTTAAAAGCAAAAATTCTCTGTTTTTCATCCTTAGCAGCCTCTTGCTTGGGAGCTACTTGTATCTCGAACAACAAAACCAAGCCTGTTAAGCTCAGTGCGACCGCTATCAATACTAATGTATTCTTCTGCAATTTCATAGTCACTGGGAATTGGGAATGGGGAATTGGGAATTTTGGAGGCTGTTAGTAGTAACAACTGACAACAGTCAACTGATTTATCTTCTCTTCCACCAAATAGCGGTCCCAATTCCCAGTCCGAGTAAAGGCCAAATTAGCCAAGCTAAAACCAAAATGCCTATTTGGATGACAGTCATGTTGATACGACGGTTAGTAGCTTTTTTGGGACTAATAGAAAAGCTTTGCTGGTCTGGTTTACTCAACCAACTGACAGAGTTAAGAAACACGTCGCTATTTAGTTGTTGGTCAAACCAGCCATTGGTCACAAATTGAGATGTGCCAATTACTACCATGCGCGAGGTTTTTCTGGGAGTTGAAGGCGCAGAAGGAGTTGAATTGGGACTGGGAGATGTTGTGGGAGATGCTATGGGAGATGCTGTGGGAGATGCTGTGGGAGATGTTGTGGGAGATGTTGTGGGAGATGCTGTGGGAGATGTTGTGGGAGATGTTGTGGGAGATGTTGTGGGAGATGTTGTGGGAGATGCTGTGGGAGATGTTGTGGGAGATGCTGTGGGAGATGCTGTGGGAGATGCTGTGGGTGTGGGCGAAGTTGGTGGTATTACAGGAGGTGTAGCTTCTTGGGACACAATCACCGAATAGCTAATGGGGGAAGCAGTCGGAGATGCAGATGTGGTTGGGGATGTGGTTGGGGATGGGGATGTGGTGGGAGATGGGGATGTGGTTGGGGATGGGGATGTGGTGGGAGATGGGGATGTGGTTGGAGATGGGGATGTGGTTGGGAATTCCGGGATGGCCACTTGCTTGTTGGGGTAGGTTTGCCAGCGGTTGATGGCGATGTGACAGCAGCG
>NZ_JAHRFC010000096.1:0-16315 GCF_020883015.1 Microcoleus sp. CAWBG640 | reverse complement strand
GAATCAAAAACACCCGTTCTACACCCACACCCTGAAATACACGGCGCACAGTAATAGTTTCATTAATTCCGCCGTTACGCATGGCAATCACAGTGCCTTCGTAGGGCTGAACCCGTTCTTTATTGCCCTCTTTAATTTTCACTCCGACTCGCACTGTGTCGCCGACGTAAATTTCGGGGAGCACTTTGCTGAGTTCTACCTTGACTCTATCTATTTCTTCCGTCTCCAGGGAGCGGATTATTTCTGCGCCTTTCATAAGATTTTCCAAAACTCACAATCCCTTATCATATATCGAACTGCCAGTTTTATGTCAAAAAAACTTTATGTTAAATATTTCTGTGGGCGAAATTCTGCCCCTGTTGGCGATCGCAGCACTAGCTTTGTACGTCGCGGCCAATTTGGGTGCTAACGATGTCGCTAACTCCATGGGAACATCGGTAGGCTCAAAAGCCCTAACGCTCAGGCAGGCAATAATTGTAGCTGGCATACTGGAATTCACAGGTGCGGTGCTTTTCGGCAAAGGAGTTTCGGAAACTCTGGCAACGGGAGTCGTAAATCCAGAAGTATTTGCCAAGGAGCCCCAAGTATTTTTAATCGGGATGGTGTCAGTGCTAGCAGCTTGTGGTTTATGGCTGCAAATCGCTACCCGTCTGGGTTTACCAGTTTCTTCATCTCATGCGGTTGTAGGTGCGATCGCCGGTTTTAGCTGGGTAGCTGCGGGCATTGGTGCTGTTGACTGGGTAACTATCGGGACTATTTCCCTAACTTGGCTGGCGACACCATTCGCCAGTGGTGCTTTAGCCGCCATATTTTACAGTTTAGTCAAGTATTCGATGCTCGATCGACCCGACCCTCTGGATCGAATGCGCGAATGGATACCTTGGCTGAGTACAGCAATGCTGAGCATATTTGGGGTCATTGTATTGCCCTCTGTTGTTGATGTGGCCTTTGTCCAGACAGGAATTTTGGCCCAAATCCACCACAGATTGGGCTGGAATCTTCCAGTACAGGATGTGACGATTGGCCTTGGGGCGATCGCAACTATGGCCCTTACCCAAAATAGCTGGCAAAAATTAGCATCAGCAGGAACTCCCGTTGGGGGAAATCAAGAGGGAACCCCCCCCTACCCCCCCCAAGGGGGGAAGCAAGAGGGAACTCCCTTTGGGGGGAATCAAGAGGGAACCCCCCCCTACCCCCCCCAAGGGGGGAATCAAGAGGGAACTCCCGTTGGGGGGAATCAAGAAGGAACTCCCTTTGGGGGGAATCAAGAAGGAACCCCCCCCTACCCCCCCCAAGGGGGGAAGCAAGAGGGAACCCCCCCCTACCCCCCCCAAGGGGGGAATCAAGAAGGAACTCCCTTTGGGGGGAATCAAGAAGGAACCCCCCCCTACCCCCCCCAAGGGGGGAATCAAGAAGGAAATCCCTTTGGGGGGAATCAAGAGGGAAGTCCCGTTGGGGGGAAGCAAGAGGGAACTCCCCTTTCTCTCTCTCCCATCGAGCAACAAATGGCCCGATTTCAAGCGCTCAGTGCCTGCTTTGTGGCCTTTGCCCACGGTTCCAATGATGTAGGTAATGCCGTTGCGCCCTTAGCTGCGATCGTCTATATCCGTCGCACAGGTTCCTTTCCTCTGAATGATTTCAGCGTTCCCCTGTGGATTTTAGTCCTCGGAGGTGTCGGAATAGTCATCGGTTTGGCCCTTTGGGGCGAAAATGTGATTGCCACAGTGGGGGAGGGCATCATCCAACTGCAACCAAGTGGCGGATTTTGTGCAGAATTAGCCACCGCTGCTACTGTCTTGTTAGCATCCCGCTTGGGGTTGCCTGTTTCCACCTCCCATGCTTTAGTCGGTGCAGTTGTGGGAGTCGGACTTGTCAAGGGTTGGAAATCTGTACGCTGGAATACTTTGCTGTCAATCGGTTCGGCTTGGTTAGTCACAATCCCCATCGCCGCAGGTTTGGCTGCTGCAATTTTCAGTATCGCGCGATCGATCAATCGATTTTAGATTTTGGATTTTAGATTTTGGATTCAAGAATTGATACCACATATCAAACAGTCAACAGTCAACTGACAACAGTCAACTGACAACTGACAACAGTCAACTAATCCTTCTGATTGCCTCGATTGGGATACTGTCGCAGTGGCAGTAGTTGCCAAGCAGCAGCATCTGCACCCCAGTTGCGAAAAATCTTTACAGAGGCAAAAATTTTAGCGAAACGCCAGTTGTAGTAACGCTTCCAGTCACCAGACCACTGGGCGGTTTCATCTGCGGTTTGCAAAGCTCTGACTTCGGCTTCGAGTGCTTCAGCATGGCGTTGTAGTATAATTTCTAATTGCACAAAGTGTTCTTCGGGCGATTCCCTCCGGGATAGCTTCGTTTGACCCAATTTTTTACTCTCCAACTTAGCAACTACTATAGTGTCAGCCGTCTTTTAGATAAAGTGACTGAAAATTGTCAACTAATTTAAAAGATAGTTCAGAATACTGAACGTACAGTTTAAATTAGAGGTTATACGTTAATAATGGTGCAAGAGAACAAATACTCAGCAGGCGATCCAGAGGATGCCAAATCGGCAGAACAAGTCCTTAACTCCGTGATTCAGGAACTGGACGCTTTGCATGAAAATGTCAAGGGCCAGTTAAATCAGGACATTACACGGCTCCAAAGTGAAAAAAATCACTTGATTCAGGATATTGAAAGCCTGAGACAGCAATATCGTAAATTGCAGTCTCAGCAAATGGAATCTTTGTCGGGCCGATATATTCATCAGCAGCAGTTGTGGCTCAAACAGTTGGCTCAAGTTTTGGCTCACAATCTCCAAGATTTGTTAGTGCAGCGGTTTAACGAACTCAGTGCTAATTCGGGACATTCTCTCAGTAGTCCCATTCCTAGCGGCGAGTTCCCCATACCGATGCCACCAAGTAACTATGATGAACGCGCTTCTGAGTTATTGGCGGCGCTAGACGATCGGATCGATCGCAGTTTTCAGATGCTGCAACAAGATTTGAGCAGCTATGAAAGTGAATTGTCGGTGCGGCTAAACAATATGCAAACCTTGGAGCGACAAGGCGAAGAGTTATTGCAGAATCTGGTAAACCGCATCAGGGAAGAACTTGAAGAAGAAGAAGCATATCTTGACAATCCTTTTGATGCAGAAGATTCCTATCCAGAGGAATTAACTAATTCTGTCCGTCCACAAATTATGCCTGCTGTACCTGCTGATAGCCACGAAGCAGTTCCACGGCCCCATCCGGTGCAGCCGACAGCAGCCGTGGCTAAAGCACCTTCTCAAATGCAGATCGGTTTGGTGTTGGCTTTGTCTTCAGCGGTGGTATTGTCGATATTTAATGTTAGTTTGAGAATTCTGATTAAAAGCAGCAATCCTAGGATGATTTTCGGCTGGTTTGAAGTGCCTGGGGTTGTGACTCCTGGTTTTGGAAATTCTCTGTTGATTTTATTGATGCGGTTGATCGTGGTGATGGCTTTGATGCCTGTGTTGGCGACATTTCTTTATCCTTCTGTCTGGAAAGATATTAGGCGGTTGTTCCAGTCTGGCGATCGAGCTTTGTGGAGTAAGGTTTTAGGAAGCGCATTTTTTCTGTTTTTGTCTCAGGTTTTGATTTATTTGGCGATCGGCAATATTCCGGCGGGAATTGCGATTACGATTTTCTTTATTTATCCGATCGTCACCGTACTCGGTTCTTGGGTATTGTTTGGTGCTCGCCCCAGCAACGTCGGATTGTTAGCGATTTGCGGGATTACCGCAGGCTTGATTTTAGCTGGGTGGCCCAGTTTTGCCTCTCCGACTCCTGGCGGTGGCAATGTGGCAGTGGGAGTGACAGCCGCACTTGGTTCAGGGATTACTTTTGCTGGCTACGTATTGCTGACGCAAATGGCCGCTGGCAAACTGCATCCAATTCCTTTCAGTTTGGTGAATTTTGCGGCGATTTTTGTGTTTTCTGCCCTGAGTTTGTGGGTGCCACTGTCAGAAAATTTTGCTCCTAGTATCGACCAAAATGTTTGGCCTGGTTTGATTGTTGGGGGTGTAGTTTTAGGTGTCCTGACGCTGTTTAGCTATCTTTTAAATAATTTTGCCATCCGATTTGCGGGGGCTGCTTTAGCATCAGTAATTGGAACTTTGGGACCTGCGATGACTGCGCTTTTCGGATTTCTGATTATTAATGAGAAGTTAAAGCCTGTAGCAATTCTCGGCATGGCTGTGGTGACATTGAGCGTGGCTGCTATGAGTATCGAACGGATAGTGACTCCTAAAAAGAGTGCTTCTTGAGGCAATATTTGATTTCTTCTATCTTCTCTTTTTTTAGGGGCTAGGGTGTGCGGGTGTCATTCTCAGGTAATATCAATTCCCGTTGTATCGGAATGATTAAACCACAGAGGACACAGAGAACACAGAGAAAGAGATGAGAGAAATAATAATTCCGATGTCAACGGATTTGATATAAATCATCGTTTTGTAGGGGTAGTGCGGCATTGCCTACCCCCTTCCCGTACTAATTTCGGTATTTTTCAGGGGAATAAGGATTGAGAGGGGTGCATCCCAATGTTGGAGGATATATTTGCAAAAATAGGATGCTCCCATTGAGATCGAACGCTAGCATCCTCCATACCAAAAACAAACGACCTAGTTAGATATCTAACTAAGCCGTTTTGCTGTAAAGCTTGTATGACAAGATCCAACGGAGAGGGAGGGATTCGAACCCTCGTTGAAGTCACCCCCAAACAGCATTTCCAGTGCTGCGCCTTCAACCACTCGGCCACCTCTCCAAAGCTGAACTTTGTTTTTTTAGCCACAGTTTTACTACCTTATCAGAAGAAATCTGATTTGGCAAGGCCTAAGGGCATAAATTTATTGTTTAATGTGGATAGGGCGTAAAACAAGTAGGGCAAATTCTGCTTCCAGATGTCGCAAACCGATTCATATCAAGAATTTGGTCTCCAAACTCAAATCTAAAATCCCACATCTAAAATCTAAAATTCCATGACTCGCTCTTACACAATTACAATTCACAACAGACAAACAGGCTCGTGCCACACCGTGCAAGTACCCGAAGACCGCTACATCCTCCAAAACGTGGAAAACCAAGGAGTAGACTTACCATATTCTTGCCGAAACGGTGCCTGTACCGCCTGTGCTGTCCGCGTTAAGTCTGGGGAACTGCACCAACCAGAAGCCATGGGACTTTCGGTGGAACTGCAAAAACAGGGTTATGCTTTGCTGTGTGTCAGTTATCCTCGTTCCAACATGGAAGTAGAGACGCAAGATGAAGATGAAGTATATGAACTTCAATTTGGGCGCTACTTCGGGAAAGGTAAAGTGCGTGTGGCTTTGCCATTAGATGAAGAGTGAGCGCAATGCCTACGGAAATATGCAAAATGCCAAGTTTCATTCTTCATCTCCTAGGTTTCGGCTACGCGAGGCTCAAGTACGCAAGGACTAATGCTGCGGTTACGCTGGGCATAAGTGTCCAATGCCGAAAGTTTCTGCATCGGCTATTATCGATCGCCCTTTGTTGGTTGTTAGTTAGCTGCCAAAAACCGGAAATTCCCACAGGAACTTTCGTGAAAGTACAACGGACTGTCAGCGGACAAACTATCGAAATTGTCCGTACAGCAGACAAAATTGCCCTGTTAGAACAAGTTAGGTTGATTGGGATTGAAGCACCGGATTTAAAGCAACAGCCTTGGGGAGAAGCAGCCAAAAACCAACTGGAACAGCTTATTGGCGGGAAACAGGTGTTGTTAGAATTAGATGTTGAAGAGAAAGATAGGTTCGATCGCTTCTTAGCCTATTTGTGGGAAGATGGAGTGTTGGTCAATGAACGGCTAGTTAAAGAAGGCTATGCTTTGGCAACAGTGCGATCGCCTAACAAGAAATACCAGCAGCGACTTGTCAATGCTCAAGAATGGGCGAGACTAATGGGTAAAGGGATTTGGAATCCTAAACAGCCACTGCGTCAAACTCCCGGAGAATTTCGCCAGCAAAATAACAAATAACAAATAATCAATAACAAATAACAAATAACAAATGACTAACAAAATTCAAGACTTATTAGAAATAGCCACCGAAGCGGCCCTCGCTGCTGGTTCCGTTCTGCAATCTTTCTGCGGAAAATTAGAAGAAATTCAAGAAAAAGGTCGATCGGGAGATTTAGTTACAGAAGCCGACAAAGCCTCCGAAGCCGTCATTTTAGAAATTCTGGGTCGTCATGTACCCGACCACGGGATACTTGCTGAAGAATCCGGTAAATTAGGGGATGCCAGTAGCAAATACCTGTGGGCGATCGACCCTTTGGACGGTACAACTAATTATGCCCACCAATATCCATTTGCCTGTGTGTCGATCGGACTTTTAATTGAAGGAATACCACAAATTGGCGTAATTTTCGATCCGTTTCATAACGAATTGTTTCGGGCTGCGAAAGGATTGGGTGCTACCCGCAATCGACGGGCGATCGCAGTTTCCCAAACCTCTATATTGACCAAAAGTTTGTTAGTTACTGGCTTTGCTTACGATCGACGGGAAACAGCCGATAATAACTATGCCGAATTCTGTCACCTCACCCACCTCACCCAAGGAGTGCGACGCAGTGGATCGGCAGCTCTCGACCTAGCTCACGTCGCCTGCGGCCGCTTAGATGGATACTGGGAACGGGGACTGTCTCCTTGGGATGTAGCCGCCGGCGTAGTCATTGTCTCGGAAGCTGGAGGTAAAGTTACAGCCTATGACGAGAGTCCCTTTGAGATTAACTCTGGTCGAGTTTTGGCGACAAACGGTAAGATTCATGCTGAACTCAGCGACGCATTGCTCAAAACACCCCCTTTATCGTCTTGGGGGCAGCAGCCAGGAGTCCTGGGCTAAGCATTAGTACGGGGGTCATAACCCCTTAACAGAAGCTACATTAAAGAATAAAGCATCGTCACAAGCCTGGGAAAGGAGAGTAACATTTATGTCTTTTGAAATGACAAAAGGGCTGTTTAAGTTTGACTTTACAGATCAGCACGCAATTTTGGGAGTTCCCTTAGATGCTGAGTTTAACGATATCCGCAAGCGCTATATGAAAATAGTCCGCCGCTTGCACTCGGATACTTGCCCTTTTGAAAATCAAGCTGATAAAGATTGGGCTAATCAGTTTTTGTCAAAAGTGGTCAATCCTGCTTACAACAAATTCTCCAAGGAAAGCGATCGCAAAGAATATAATTTGCTAGTAACGGCTATCAGCAAGCGGGCCACGAAAGAAAAAGAGAAACAGCAAATCGAAAGCGCAGAAGCCAAACAGTTAGCCCGGAGTGGAAATTGGGAAGAAACTTACAAAACAGCAATGAGCAAACTGGCGGACAACCAATACGAATCCGCTGAGCAAGCCCTAGAGGTCATCAATGAAATGAGTGAACTCAATCTGGTTTACCTGCTGCGAAAAGAAAACGTCATGATTTCAACTGGGGTGGCAAATCCGAAACCGGACGAGCAAAAGAAAAAAGAATTAAAAGTAGTACCTCCGACTCCGGTTGTTCCTCCACAGCCGCCCAAAAAAGATTCCTTGGTGGAACAACATTGCCGCTGTGCTCAGGGATTCATGGATAGCAAAAATTATGCCAAAGCAATTTTGGAGTTGAGGGAAGCTCAAAAGCGCGAACCGAAAAATAGCAAGTGTCACGCTATGTTGGCAATGTGTTATTTGATGCAAGGTCAAGGAACAATGGCTAAGCTGGAGGTGCAAAAAGCTTTGGTATCTAATCCAGAAGAGCCGATGGCTTTGGAAGTGAAGAAAAAGCTGGAACAGCCAGCTTCCGGGGCGAAAGCTAAAAAGGGTGAGGATAAGCAAGGTGGCTTTTTTGCGAGTTTTTCCAATTTGTTTGGTGGGGGGAAGAAGAAATGATGAGACGGAGGCAAAAAAATTAGACTTGGTGATAGTTGAATTGGTTAAAGTCGAATGCTAAACTGGTCAGGTTCGACTTTAACATCGTCCCCTCAAGCTAAGTTTCTAGCTGCATCGAAAATCCCCAATCTAAAATCCAAAATTGATATGGTTCACCAACCCCCATCGGGCGCAAGAGATTTATTGCCCCTTGACGTAGCTCAAAAAATTTCGATCGAACGCCGTTTGCAGCAAGTTTTTCATCGCTGGGGCTATCACCGGATTATTACTTCGACTCTAGAAAGGCTGGAGACATTGATGGCTGGAGGGGCGATCGACCGATCGACCTTAATTCAATTGCAAGATGCCGTCGATGGAGAATTAGGCTTGCGTCCAGAATTGACTGCTTCCATCGCCCGCGCTGCTGTGATGCGGATGGCCGGGACTCCCTGGCAGCCTCAGCGTCTATATTACAACGCTAATGTGTTCCGCAAAGGCCCCGATACAGGCTCTGGGGGGCAGCAGGAATTCTATCAAGCAGGGGTAGAGTTGCTAGGCTCCGGGGGGACGATGGCTGATGCGGAAGTGCTACTACTGCTGTCTGAGTGCTTGCAGGGTTTAGAAATTGATGACTGGCATTTGGTGCTGGGAGAAGCGGGTTTAACTGCTACTTTGTTGGAACCGTTTCCGCCAAATGTGCGCTCCCAAGTTCGGGGGGCGATCGCCAATCTCGATCGAGTAGGCTTGGAAAATTTACCGCTGTCTACGGAATTGCGAGAAAGAGCTCTACTATTATTTGACTTGCGGGGCCGCCCAGAAGATGTGTTTCCTGTGGTGGCAAAGCTCGATTTAGATGAGCCACAACAAGCAGCCTTAAATAATCTGAAATCGGCGATCGAATTGCTATACCAATGTCAATCAAAAATCCCGAATCTGAAATCCCATATCCACCTGGACTTGAGTTTGATTCAAACCTTTGACTACTACACGGGAATTGTGTTTGAAGTTGTCAGCAGTCCCAAGACGGGACAGCGAGTGTTGGGACAAGGGGGACGGTACGATCGCCTATTGGGATTGTTCGATCCCCAAGGGCAAAATCACGCAGGAATTGGGTTTTGTTTGAATATTGAAGATTTGCACCAAATTTTGTTAACTGAGGGTCAATTGGCAAAAGAGACCCCAGCCAGCGACTTTTTGGTTGTGCCTCAAACCTCTGATGCTGCGGCTGCGGCTTTTGTTTATGCTCGAAAACTCCGAGAGTCTAGCGAGGTAGTTCGGGTAGAAATCGATTTGGAGAGTCGGGAGACTGTGGATGGGGTGCGGGAATATGCGCGCGATCGACGCATTGCTCAAATTGCCTGGGTGAATGCCGAAGGATTCCCGACAATTGAAATGGTAAATTAATAGCTCAGTCCTGGACGGACTATCAACCTAAAAAACCCGGTACGATCGCGGAGAACACTGTGTCACATACTATCGTTACGAATATTTGCGAAGGGGTTGCTGATTGCGTCGGCGCTTGTCCGGTTGCTTGCATCCAACCTGGCGATGGCAAAAATGTCAAGGGTACAGATTGGTTTTGGATTGATTTTGATACCTGCATTGACTGCGGTATTTGTTTGCAGGTGTGTCCTGTCGAAGGTGCGATCGTCGCCGATGAGCGGCCAGAGTTACAGCAAACTCCCACTTGATTGAGTTGACTCTTTTCTTCCTTTGTGTCCTTCGCGTCTTCGCGGTTCGTTAAAGTTCTATAGGGACTTTTTTTTACTAACCACAGAGGGCGCAGAGGACACAGAGAGGAAGGTTGAGAAATATCGAAAAATCTCAAGTTTATATATCTTAATTGCAGGTAATTAATTATGCTACTTTTAGATCCAGAAACTCTGGTTCCTGCCGCTCAACAGCGCGTCATTTTATATGAGGTGACTTGGGAACAATATAAGCAACTTTCTGATATGTTTGTTGATGATTTTCCCAGAATGACGTATTTGGAAGGAACGTTAGAAATTATTATGACGACTTCGCCGGAACATGAAAGACTGAAAAAAATTATTGCCCGGTTGATCGAAACCTATGCGGTTGAAAGGTTAATTAATCTCAACGGTTACGGAAATGCTACATTTCGCCGTGAAGCTGTGAGACGGGGCGCGGAACCAGATGAGTGTTACTGCTTGGGTACATTGGCAGAAATCCCGGATATTGCGATCGAAATTGCTCTGACTAGCGGTGGTATTGACAAGCTGGAAGTGTATCGCGGTTTGCAGATTCCTGAAGTCTGGTTTTGGGTGAACAATCAGTTTTCTGTTTACCACTTGCGAGAAGAAGGTTATGAGTTAATTTCAAGGAGTGAATTTTTGCCAGAGTTGGACTTATCTGTATTGGGTCAATATGTTGGTTCTGTAAATCAGACTGAAGCTATCATTGCTTATAGAACTTTTTTGCAAACAGCTAAGTAGCTAAACTTATTTAAGCAATAACTAATCACCAATGCAATCGATCGCACTTTCCCAGACTCACCTATTGTCCATCCGCAGCCACGCCGAAAACACCTACCCTGAAGAGTGCTGCGGTTTGTTGTTAGGTACGATCGCGGACAATGTTAAAACCTTAGTAGCAGTTTGGCCAACCAAAAATGCCTGGAGTGCGGAAACTGAAGATAATTGCTCAGATTCAAAATTATTGACAAAAAAACGCAGATATGCTATATCACCACAAGATATGCTGAAGGGAATGAAAGAGGGGCGCGATCGCAATTTAGAAATTATCGGCATCTACCATTCTCACCCAGATGGTCAGGCAATACCATCAGAGTGCGATCGCACCCTCGCCTGGCCGCAATACTCCTACATCATTGTGTCCGTTCCACAAGGCCGTTGTGAAGACGTCCGCAGTTGGACTCTAGACACAGAAAACAAATTCCAAGCCGAGGAAATCCTCACAGTAGATTAAGAAATAATTACTAAAAATCACAAACACGCCAAACTGCGAAAGATTTAGATAGGATATAATTCAAAATCGGCGCTACACAGAATATCATGCTAAATCCTAATCTGGACGAGATCCAGCTCAACAAAGAAGAATACGAACGCTACTCTCGCCACCTAATCCTGCCAGAAGTTGGATTGGACGGGCAGAAGCGTCTCAAAGCTGCCAGCGTACTCTGTATCGGCACAGGAGGACTCGGTTCACCACTGCTGCTGTATTTAGCAGCGGCAGGGATTGGCCGCATTGGCATTGTAGACTTTGATATTGTTGACACTTCCAACTTACAGCGGCAGGTAATTCACGGCACATCTTGGATAGGAAAACCCAAGATTGAATCGGCTAAAAATCGGATTTTAGAAATCAATCCTTTGTGTCAAGTTGATTTGTACGAAACTCGCGTTAGTTCCGAAAATGCGATCGCCATTGCGACACCCTATGACATCATCATCGATGGTACAGACAACTTCCAGACTCGCTACTTGATGAACGACGTTTCCGTGCTATTAAATAAGCCCAACGTCTACGGTTCCATCTTCCGATTTGAAGGACAAGCAACAGTTTTTAACTACGAAGGTGGCCCCAATTACCGAGATTTGTACCCAGAACCCCCACCGCCAGGGATGGTACCTTCCTGTGCAGAAGGTGGCGTTTTAGGCGTATTACCAGGAGTCATTGGCTGCATTCAAGCAACTGAAGCGATCAAAATTATCTTGGGTCAAGGCACTACTTTGAGTGGCCGACTGTTGCTGTACAATGCCTTAGACATGACATTCCGGCAGTTAAAACTGCGGCCAAATCCAGTGCGCCCAGTCATTGAAAAGTTAATCGATTACGAACAATTCTGCGGCATTCCTCAAGCCAAAGCAGAGGAAGCAAAAATACAAGTTGCTGAGATGACTGTCACGGAACTTAAGCAGTTAATCGATAGCGGTGCGAAGGATTTTCTGCTGCTAGATGTTCGGAATCCTAACGAGTATCAAATTGCTCAAATTCCTGGCTCAGTATTAGTACCTTTACCGGATATTGAAAACGGCAATGGTGTTGAGAAAGTCAAGGAATTGTTGAATGGCCACCGATTAATTGCACATTGCAAAATGGGCGGGCGTTCTGCGAAGGCTTTGGGTATTTTGAAGGAAGCTGGTATTGAGGGAATTAATGTTAAGGGCGGAATTACGGCTTGGAGTCAAGAAGTAGACCCCTCAGTGCCTCAATATTAAGTCAAATCCAATCCGTTTGCATCGGAATCAAATCTCTCCCCCTACTCTGCTTCCTCTGCGTACTCTGCGGTTAAATCATATAAATTCTGGTTGTATCGGAATGATTTAACCGCGAAGGCGCTAAGGACGCGAAGGAAGAGAAGAGAGAGTTTAATACAGGACGATGAAGAGAGGATTTTATATCATTCCGTTTGCATCGGAATCAAATCTCTCCCCGTACTCTGCTTCCTCTGCGTACTCTGCGGTTAAATCATATAAATTCTGGTTGTATCGGAATGATTTAACCACAGAGAACACAGAGAGAAATTAATAATTCCGATGCAACCGAAATTGAGATGAATTATCAAAAATAATGCTGTGTCCCTACCCCATATCTCTATTGGGTAGGGACACAGCAGTGCTGTGTCCTATATTACAGGACTCTCGATTAAACGCTGAAAGCGAGTTCAGGTAATTTCGGTTCCGATGAGTCACCGGGTAACACCTTCACTACACCGTTTTCATCTACATCTACGATCGCACTTTGGCCTTCTTTTAGCCTACCAGACAACATTTCCTCAGCCAGTACGTCTTCCAGCAATCGCATAATTGCGCGCCGTAAGGGCCGGGCACCGTAACTGGGATTGTAGCCTTCTTTAACTAACAGTTCCTTGAACGCTTCTGTTACAGACAAGGTGATTTCCTGTTCGGTTAATCGGCTGAAAAGTTGCTGCAACATGATGTCAGCAATCTGCTTGACTTCTTGTTTGTTCAACTGGCGGAAGACGATAATTTCATCCAAGCGGTTGAGAAATTCTGGACGGAAAAACTGTTTGAGTTCCTCATTTACTAAATTCCGAACTCGGTTGTATTGACCATCGGCTGCATCTTCAGCAAAGTCAAAACCGAGGCCGCCGCCACCTTTTTCAATCACTTTAGAACCGATGTTTGATGTCATAATCAGCAGGGTATTCTTGAAGTCTACTGTCCGACCTTTGGCATCAGTCAGGCGGCCGTCTTCTAAGATTTGCAGCATCATGTTGAAGACATCTGGGTGCGCTTTTTCGATTTCGTCGAACAAGACTACCGTGTAAGGACGACGACGAACTGCTTCTGTTAGTTGGCCGCCTTCGTCATAGCCGACGTAACCCGGAGGTGAACCGATCAGTTTGGAAACCGTGTGGCGTTCCATATACTCGGACATATCTAACCGAATCATGGATTCTTCGGAACCGAAGAAATAAGCTGCTAAAGCTTTGGTGAGTTCGGTTTTGCCGACGCCTGTGGGGCCGGAAAAGATGAAACTGGCGATCGGGCGATTCGGATTTTTCAACCCTACCCGCGCGCGACGGATGGCCTTAGAAACTGCGGTGACAGCTTCTTCTTGACCGATTAAACGCTGGTGCAAAGTGTCTTCCATGTGCAGCAGCAATTCCGATTCCGATTCTGTCAGTTTGCTGACTGGTACTCCCGTCCAATTCGCCACGATGTGGGCGATGTCTTCTTCGGTGACGATGGGAGAGATTCTGACTTGGCTTTTGTTGATTGTGGCTTCGGCGATTTCGGCTTCAATTGCTAATTCGCGATCGCGCAATTTGCTAGCTTTCTCGAAGTCTTGCTCCCGAACAGCGATATCCTTTTCTTTGCTGACAGCCGGCAGTTGCTTTTTGAGCTCTTTGACTTCTGGCGGAGTTTGCGAATTCAGCACATGAACGCGGGAACCTGCTTCGTCAATTAAGTCGATCGCCTTGTCGGGCAAAAATCGATCGTTAATGTACCTGTCTGAAAGTGTAGCTGCTGCTTCTAAAGCTGCATCAGAAATTGTCAGTTTGTGATGCTGTTCGTAAGCCGATCGCAAACCATACAATATTTCGATCGTTTCCGCCACACTCGGTTCGCCAACTTTTATCGGTTGGAAACGCCGTTCTAAAGCTGCATCACGTTCGATATATTTCCGATATTCATCCAGCGTGGTAGCGCCAACACACTGCAATTCGCCTCTGGCAAGTGCGGGTTTAAGCATATTGGAGGCATCCATACTGCCTTGAATAGCCCCTGCACCGACTAAGGTATGAATTTCATCAATTACCAGAATGATGTTGCCTGCTGCGCGAATTTCCGCCATGATTTTCGTCAGGCGTTCTTCAAATTCGCCACGGAATTTTGTCCCTGCAATCAGCGAACCCATATCGAGGCTGATTACTTGTTTGTCTTCCAAAATTTCCGGGACGTTTCTGTTGACAATCCGCTGGGCGAGTCCTTCGGCGAGGGCTGTTTTGCCTACTCCCGGTTCGCCTACTAGCACGGGGTTATTCTTCGTGCGGCGGCCTAGCACTTGAATGACGCGCTCGATTTCGTTTTCGCGACCCACGACAGGATCTAGTTTACCTTCGGCGGCTAACTTCGTGAGGTTTGTGCCAAATTCTTCTAAAGTCGGGATTTTGCGATCGGTATTTTGACGGCCTCCCGATACCGCAGCCACTTCTCCTACGGCACGAATTACCTGGGTGCGGACTCTGGCGCGATCGATCCCCAAGTTTTGCAGCACTTTGGCCGCGACACCTTCGTCGTCTTGGATCAGTCCCAGTAAAATATGTTCGGTGCCGATGTAATTGTGCCCTAGCTGCCGCGCTTCATTCAGCGCCGTCTCAAAAATCCGCTTCACGCGAGGTGTAAACGGAATTTCAGGCGGTAGGAAGCCGGAACCTCTGCCGATGATATTTTCGATTTCATTGCGCGCCTCTTTCAAGTTGAGGCCCATGTCTAGTAATACTTTTGCAGCGATGCCAGTGCCTTCGCCCACGAGTCCCAGGAGGATTTGCTCAGTACCCACAAAATTATGACCCAGGCGGCGCGCTTCCTCTTGGGCTAGCATTATTGCTTTAATGGCTTGTTCTGTAAAGCGTTCAAACATATTTTCCTATCCTACTAACTTGGCGAGGGCTGTATCGCTGCTGGTGAGGAGCGATTTTGAGTAATACACAAATTATATATGTAAATTTTTGTGTATTTACTTCAATATAATGTATCGCTGCTGATGATGTGCCGACAGTGGGGAGAGCCGAATAGTAGGGGGGTGGTTGCCGTCCGCTACTTAGTTGGGATATTAATTAGAAGGAATCTCAGAATAATTACATAATTACCAATATTCTATATCGGAATCATGTAGGTGTCACCCGTTCGACCTATCAAATTTTCCGGGTTTTCACTTAGCCATGCCATGATGGCCATGTCAAGTATAAATCTCTAATCCACTGAGTTATTTGGAAAAGCCCATGCCCTTTCGCTCACAATACCAAATCCATTCTACTTTGTACGAAGGTATAGAAACCATTATTTACCGAGGAAATATTCCTCACCAGCAGCAAACTACCATACTCAAGATCCTGAAAGGGGAATATCCTACCCTCGATGCCATTACTCGCATCAAGCATGAGTACCGGATTCGGGAAAACTTAGACCATCCTAGTCTAGTGAAAGTCCTTACTCTGAAAAGTTACAACAATCGCTTGGGTTTGCTTTTAGAAGATTTTGGTGGCGAATCAGTCGATCGACTAATGTCGAGACAAAAACTCGAACTCATTACTTGTCTGAAGATTGCGATCGCGATCGCCAACAGCTTAAAATACCTGCATCTTCACAACATTATTCATAAAGATATCAAACCCAGCAACATTATTATCAACTCTCAAACAGGAGTGATTAAATTAACCGATTTCGGTATTGCTTCGCAATTGCCCAAAGAAAATCCCCAAATCAATAATTTTAACTCCACAATCGGTACTTTTGCTTATATGTCTCCCGAACAAACTGGGAGAATGAACCGATTTCTCGACTACCGCACCGACTTCTATTCCCTAGGAGTTACCCTGTATGAAATGCTAACAGGTGAATTACCATTTCCCAGTAACGACCCCTTAGAAATAGTTTACAGTCACATAGCCTCTCAAGCCATTTTACCAGACCAAATAAATTCCGACATTCCGCAGACTATTTCCCACATAGTCATGAAATTGATCGCAAAGAATGCCGAAGACAGGTATCAAAGCGCCGCCGGATTATTAGCAGATTTAGAAAATTGTTTACATCAATTAATAAACAAGGGAGAAATTACTGATTTCTGCCCCGGAAAATTAGATATATTAAGTCAGTTATTGATTCCCCAAAAATTGTACGGACGGGAAAAACAAGTAAGCGAATTATTAGCCGCCTTTGGACGAGTAGCTAATCCCGTCGATGAAAATTCTTCCCATTCCCA
>NZ_JAHRFC010000095.1:0-16428 GCF_020883015.1 Microcoleus sp. CAWBG640 | reverse complement strand
TAGTGTGGGATGAAAGGCGTGTGAGGTGAGGATTCCATCTGTTCACAATCTCAAAGCATAGCTTTGAGGAGTGGGCGGATGGATGACGAGACCAACAAATCCTGGTAAAATAATACTAACAAAAAACGGCAATTCAATGAAGGCGACATATCAGTACAAGTTCTATCCCGACACTAATCAAAAGCTAGCTCTCAACCAAATGGGCAATCCGCTAAATCTGGATTGAATAAATCCTGGCTGGATGCAGCTTTTGGGCAATTTTTTACGACGCTGAGCTACATAGGAGAAAAAACTGGGGCAGTCGTCGTTTCACAAAAACCTGCTTACACCTCAATGCTTCTGTGTTATCGGAATGAAATGGTTTTCACCGACTGCAATATTCGAGAGTATTGGGACGAGCAAAATTCTTTGATGGTCGATCGCGATCTTAATGCTGCGATTAACCTAAAAAGACTGGGGTTGGACATTTTCCCCAGTATAAAACGCCCTAGTGGGAATCTTTCTATAGTAGGAACTATGGATAAAGCGTACCAGAAGGAAATCTTACATACCCTTCATCGGGCTGTTAAGAAGCCCACATCATAATCTGTACTCAGATTTGATGTGGGAGTATGTCACATAAGTTTACATAGGTTTGATCAAGCAGTAATAGTGAAGTTGGCGCGATCGAGATATTTATGGCAAATCATGATTTTAAAGTGCTTCAAATTATTGAAGCGAAGGGTTGGTATGCCTTTGGCAGTACCAAGCAAAGCCAGCACATTGAGAGGTGGGTAAGACCTGTGGTGTGTTGGGTGTTAGTAGAAGATAAAAAAAAGCGACGCATTGTGACTGCTACCGCTAGCTATCAGATCCAGATTGACGATAAAGAAGTGGAGTTTTTTGCCCACGAGAGCGAAATTCAAGATATAGAGAATCTGCCGAAGTCAGTTTCCGTATCAGAATTTCTCAAAACTGAAGATTAATTGAGTGATAGAAAGAGTTTGTTTAAGAATAGATTAGTTGTTTTTTGCACAACTGGAAATGGGGAGAATGGGGAGAATCTTGCTTTTTCCTGACTCGGTTGGGCCCGCGAAGCGACGCAAAGCCCTTCGACTACCCACGCGCCTAGCGCCACTTCATGACTCAGAGTGCCGTTTCCCTCAGCATAAACGCAGTCGAAGGGTCAAAGGGTCGAAGGACTTTCTTCCTTCTGCGTTCTAAAAAATAAAGAGGGCGAAAGATAGCAGGCAATGCCCACACGCTTCCGCCCTTGCTGAATAACAGGGTATGCATATGTTTTTAGATTATGGCAGTGAGGTTTTCGATCGATCAAGAGGGCTATTGCAATCGCCCACTTTTGCTTTGATCCTGTCTTTGCAAGGCTGAAACTATTTTAAACTGGAAATTTTAATTTGACGGAAACAGCTATTCAATGGTTAGAACAAAAAACAACAAGAATTAGGTGTAATAGTCGAGGGTGATGCGATGGAATCCGGGGAAGAGAAAAACCACCCAAACAGTAAGTTATGGGTAGTTTGGTCTCGAAATTAATTTATAGTTTCAAACCCCGCTGACAACAGGTTCAGGTATCTGCTGCCGCTGCCGCCGCCCAGTCATCACCATCGGCACACCGCCGGCTGGGCCTAAAGTCACCCCTCGACGCTTTGGTTGCACAGGCTTGTTCTGGGCTAATACTAGGTCGAAATCGCGCAAAATTTGTGCTAACACCAGTTTCATCTCCAACTGCGCCAGGGCCATGCCGATGCAGCGCCTGCTTCCCCCTCCAAAAGGGACATACTCGTAAGGGGAGAATTGCCTCTCCAAAAACCGTTCTGGTTTAAATTGCAGCGGTTCTGGATACAAATCTTCGCGACGGTGGGTTAAATAAATCGAGCCGACCACAGCCGTACCAGGCTCTAATTGATATCCCATGAGTTCCACAGGGGAATTGACTACTCGCGGAAAGGTGAGCATTCCCACCGGATAAATCCGCAGCGTCTCTTGACAAACTGCACTCAGGTAGGGCAAGCGGAAAATCTCCATCGGGTCGGGATTTTCCCCCAAACTGTCTAATTCTTGCAGCAGTTTGTGGCGCACCGATGGCAAACTGTGAATCCAGTAAAATGCCCAAGCTAGGGCTGTGGCGGTGGTTTCGTGGCCGGCAAACAGCAGTGTCATCAACTCGTCGCGCAATTCTTCATCGGTCATCGGTTGCCCGTTTTCGTCGCGGGCTGCCATCATTAAGCTGAGAATGTCGGTACGGCTGGCATCTGGTTGGTCTCTGCGTTCGGCTATTTCAGCATAGATTAGTTCGTTGATTTGTCGTTGGCGCTGTTTCATTCGTCCCCAAGGACTCCAGGGACCCCAATCTTGCTGCATCCAGTTGAAAAATAGCATACTCGATCGCACAGGAGAACCAGTCATATCGAGAATTGAGGCAAGTAAGGGCCTGATTTGTTGCAATCGCGGGCCGTCATCCAAGCCAAAAACCGCCTGTAAGATTACCCGCATGGTGACTTCCTGCATGGCGCTGCGGGCGAAAAAAGGTCGATCTACGGACCATTTGCTGGCAACATCTAAAGCAATATCGCAAATTTGCTGCCCGTAGTTGCGCATCCGTTCCCCGTGAAAAGGAGGCATCAATAATTGACGCTCGCGTTTGTGCTTCTCGCCGGAGAGGATAATCATGGATTGTTCTCCCAGTAAGGGTTTTAGGATGCTGTTCAGGCTGCCTGGAGCTTCAAAAGCGCTACTGTTGAGCATGAACTGCACCGCTTCCGGGTGACTGACCATCACGAAGGGTTCCAGGCTGCCCCATTGGGTTGTAAAAATGTCCCCGTATTGCTTAGCACATTTATCCATGTATGTTAACGGATCGGCAATCCATTGAATTAGCTGCATAAAGGGCAGAGTTTTCGGGCCGTTAGGTAGTGTCATGGGAATTACCAGGGGGTTGGTCATCTGATTTGTATATTTTATATTTTAGATTTTAAATTTTAAATTAAACGACTCAGATGGATAGGCGGGCTTGTGGTTAGGAGCGGGAATAAGACCTTTTTAATTATTATTTTTCTGAGAAGCCCCAACTAAACTTGCTGATAGTTGGGGTGCTGGCGCGGGCTTATTCTCGAACTGTGTTCAAAATATCCTCTCCAAGCTCTGTAAAACGAACAGTTTTAATTTGCCAAGGAGCATAACTGGTTAAGGTTTGGCGCACGCCGCCGAACAAACTTAACATTTGACAACTAGACAAATTTTGCAATTTTTGTCGGTCGTTCCCTGATGTTCGTAAATCTACGGTGGCGACACCCAGAGTGCGATCGATTCTAAGTCGATAACCAACCAAACCTAGACTCGTAAACACCTGCTGTTTTAACACTTCATTCACAGCAGATGACATTAGCTGGTTGTCTGGGCCTGTAACTGTTTCCGGGTGGAGACTTTTACAATTATTGTCTACTTTATAGACCGTTACTGTGACGGTGCTGTCTAATTCTGTGGTTCCAGTGGCTAAAACTGGAGGAACAGGACTAAATTGCTGCACCACTTGGTTCGATGTGGCCTCAATTTGATGGCGCGTCTGCTTTATGTGTCCGAACTTACGGTTGATAGTTGGCGGTAGATCCTGGTTTTCCCCTGAGTTCGCTGCATCAGAGATCGTCGAACAACTGAAGAGGCAGAATGTCATTAATCCGATTGCTAAATACCCCAACTCTGTATAGATACGGTTCATAGTTTTTAATACGCAACAAAACGTCCGTGTATTGAGGGAGACTTTTGGTGGTAGAAAGCATTTAATCCCTGATTACACTTAGAAGTATTTTCTGGTATCCGTAATACGGAGATGAAAATAAATTGAAAGTGCTTGTTTATTACACAATATTAGTGTTAAATTTGGTGATGTACAATACCCCCCCAGGGCAAATCTACCAGACCTAACGGGTAAAGCTTGTGGCCAGGATCGCAAGCGATTTCAAATACTTTTTCAGTGGTGTCATGTGCCGTTGTAACAACAACAGAGCAATTCCAAGGTTGGAGGTTGCTACGCTTTTTCGCGAAAGGGAAAGCCTAAGTTTGACTCCACAAAATTGCGACCTGAAAAATAGTCCTGGATACAGAAACCGGGTTTGATGGATGGACTTAGTGCACGCCGGGCCTTTAACTAGGAGTGAACACTTCGGCGGAGTTTATTCTGTAACGAAGCGTGGTGTCACAGGCGTGCGTAGTCGAAGTGTCGAAGAGCCTTTGGTATTTATGCATCCAGGACTAAAAAACATAATTCCGATGCAAGCTGATTTGATTTGAGTGGGTGCGTCAAGGAAGTAAACCCAGCATTTGGTAATTTTTGTGCCGAATGCCATCAATGAGAGTGAGATGATCGTGAAACAGCAATTATTCACAAAAGTTTTGGGCGCAACGGCGATCGCCCTCTGTAGTCTGACGGTTATTTCTCAACCCAGTCACGCTAGGCCGACCCTGGGAGAAAGCAGATTTTGGTGTAGCACCTCTACCGGCGTGCCGATGACGGTGTACCAAAACCCTCAAGGTGCGATCGAGCCTTGGATCGAGTGGGCTTCGGATTACTTTTCCGGTTCTGGCTACAATCCGACAACTCGGTGTCAATTAGTCAGCCAACGCCTCGAAACCTATCGTCGCAATCGGCAGCTCAAGTACATTACTGTTGGTGTGATGAATGGTCAAAACGTAATTTGCACAGCTAATCAAGTCAATGGTGTGTGCCAAAATTTGATTTATACTCTTAGGCGAGGCCAAGATCCGATCGCATCTCTGTATAACTTGTTGGCTTGGCGCCAAGGACAAGTTGAGATGCCATCTACCAATGAAAGCAGTAAAATTCCTTACATAGATGTGATGGAAAAGCTAAGATAAAACACTGAGGAGGGTTCGCAACAGCCCCTTTTTTCCCCAGACTCCCTTCTCCCTTTCCCTAGTGCTACCGAAATCTTTGACCCAAGGCTATAGCTTGGGTTATACAAATGAGGTTAAAATTGGTATGAGTGGTAGTCCGATTTTTAATGCCAAAGGTTTGTTAGTTGGGATTAACGGTCGGGGCAAGTATCGAGATCCAAATTTTGGTGTCTATGCTTTTGAAGATGGAAGCGAACCAACGCCGGAATTATTGGAGAAAATGGTTAAATCTAGTTGGGGAATTCCCATCAGTATATATTTGCAGTTAGCCTCGTTTCATCTAGGGAGTTACTGATGAATGTGTGGAGTTTGCGGTTTGACGCACTGACAATCATCTTGACGGGTGCATTAACGGTGGCACAGGTGGTCATCGGACAATATACTGCCAGCGCCAAAACATCCCAAGAAATTGCCCAGTTAGCGATGTTGACAACTGTGGAAGTCAACAACACCATGGGTTTTGCGGGTAGTGGCTCAGGAGTAATTATTGCGAAACAGGGTAATATTTACACTGTTTTGACAGCTAATCATGTGGTAGCAAGCCAGGCCCAAAAATACAGTATTCGCACTCATTTGGAGAAAGATTATGCTGTCATCCGAATACAACGGCTACCGAAAAATGACAGAGATATAGACTTAGCGCTGCTACAATTTCAGAGCCAAGAACAGTATCCAGTAGCACCAATGGGAGAGTCACAAAGTGCAGTTGTCGGTTCTCCTATTTATGTTGCTGGCTATCCGCTACCCATTGCCTCTGGAGTGGAAAAAAAACTGGAGTTTACTGCTGGTATTATCTCTTCTCGGCTCGATCGTCGCGCTTCATCGGGTTACAGACTGCGCTATCAAGCTGTGACTAGGCGAGGCATGAGTGGGGGACCTGTATTTGATGTTGATGGCAAAATTGTGGGAATTCACGGTCAAGGAGATACTGTGGGCACTGTGACTAGCCCGTGGAACGGTCAGAGTGAAGAGATTAAAACGGGATTAAATTCAGGAATTCCGATCGATATTTTTCTGGGGTTACTATCACAAAATAAGCTTAACAGCTTGGATATTCTCAGCAGTCTTTCTATGAACCGCGTTTCTAACCAAAACCAACCGAACATGAGGCCGGGGGGATTTTTGTGTGATACATCGACAGGAGAACCGATGACAGTGTATCAAAATCCCGCAGGGATTAGGGAGACTTGGATTCGGTGGAATTCTAATTTTTTTGCTAATTCTGGCTACGATCCTCTAACTCGTTGCCGACAAGTGACTCAGCGCCTAGAAAATTACAGTCGCAACCAACAGCTAAATTATGTGACTGTAGGTATGGTAAATAACCAGAAAGCGATTTGCACGAGTAGTCGCGTTAATGGACCTTGCGAAGGTTTGATCTACACCCTACGTCGCGATCAAGATCCGATTCCTGCCCTCAGCAGTTTCTTTGTGTGGCTGGCGAATCAAAAAGCTCAGCCTTCTATTTTTGAAAGCGGGACTATACCTTATATTGATGTTAAAGAACGGCTGGAATAGACTAGGGAACCTTAATTAAATATCCGTGATATCAATTCCGGTGGTATCGTCAGGTGATTTAACCGCGAAGGCGCGAAGTACGCGAAGCAAGAGAAGAGAGAGTTTAATACAGGACGATGAAGAGAGGATTTTATATAATATCAAATCCTCTCTTCATCGGAATAGTAAATTCGAGTTCACTGTTCACTGTTCACTGTCAACCGTCAACCGTCAACTGTCAACATCACCTGACGGTGTAACCGGAAATGATATGAGTTGACCAAATTCGCCTGATAATTTAATCTAAATTTTATCAAATTGAATTATTTTACGGTATTTTTGGGGAGCATTATATTATTTAAATAGTTGATAAATGTAATTTTAGATGGGAAAAATTTAAGTTATTTATGATAGACATAATAGAATTGATGATTTTTGGGAACACGGAAGCTATAAAATTACTGTTACATCGATCTAATTGAAATTTTTCAGGTATCAAGCATGACAGCAACTACCCCGAAGGCAACGTCAACAACGCCCGCTTTTTGCGAAGGCATTCAATATTTTTCCGATACAGTGGCTGGTTTTGAGACTTACGGGAAAGTACCTGCGATCGCCAGCGGAAGCAAATCGATCGCCGATCCAGCCGATCCCGCCGCCGTCTTTCAAACCATGCTCGCTGCTGATGCCCTGCGCTACCTGACGCTGCAAGTAACAGCCAGCAAGGCCTCTGGACATCCGGGGGGATTTGCTAGCCAAGCCGAGGCCTACGCAGCTTTGGTGATGCTAGGACACAAGAATATTGTCACCGAAGTCGGGCATCACGCCCCCGGCTTTTACAGTGCCATGTTTCTCGATCGCTCTTTAGAAGACATGGAAATTGTCAACGTGCAGCAAATGCGCGACAAATTCCGAGAAAAAGACGGTTTGTTAGGACATCTTTCCGGCTTTATTCCAGGTCTTTTAGCACCCGCAGGTCCCCTCGGACAAGGACAGCATTTTGCCATGTCAGGAGCACTTTTGCACCGCGACAAACTGTTTGCTTTCACAATGGGCGACGGCGGCATGGGCGAACCCTATCCGATGAGCAGCATGGGGCATTTTCACACTGCTTATCCGAGTGTTACTAACTTTTTGCCTGTGTTAGTTTGGAACGGATTTTCTCAGGAACATCATAGCATGGTTTCGACTAAAACCAATGCGGAAATGATTGCTTATTGGCAAGGAAATGGTTTTGAAGAAATCATCTTAGTTGACGCTAAGGAATTTGATGATAAAAATCAACCCGGAGATTATGTTGACAGCACAGCTTTTTCCCTAGAACAGCGCATGGCATTTACCAAAGCTGTTTTACAAGGCGTTGACAAAGCTGCAAAATCTGCTCTTGGCGGCAAATTAACTGTGTTTATCATCAAACAGTTGAAAGGTGCAGGTGTCCACGCGCTTGGAGCCAAATCGCACAACCTTTATCCCAAAGATACCCTCGATGCACCGCACATTGTCAGTGCTTTAAAACAGCGCGCTTTGACTGTGGAAGCTTGGCAATTAGTGCGGACAAATGCTGAACGCGCGGGCGGCGGGCCTGCTGCGAAAACTGTTGTGACTGAGTTTGAATTGCCACTGGCAGATTTAGGTGAATTGCCTTTGGAGGAATTTGCAGTTGGTGGAGAAGCTAAGGTTTCGACAACAGCAATGGGACGTTTGGTAGGAAAAGTCGGTGAGCGCGATCGCACTTTTGTAGTCACCAATGCAGATGGCAACGAAGCATCAGGAATTGCCAACATCAACCAAGCCCTGAAAATCATTCACCCAACCACAGATGACCTGTACAATCAATCGCCAAACGGTCAAGTTTACGAACCTTTGAGTGAAGATGCTTGTGCAGGTTTAGCCGTAGGTTTGTGCTTATTCGGCGCGCGGACTTTGTGGTGTTCCTACGAATCTTTTGCCATCAATGGTTTACCAATTTGGCAAACAGTCACCCAAGCAATGGCAGAATTGCGTCGTCCAACTCCAGCTACTGTCACCTTATTTACTGCCGGTGCTTTAGAACAAGGCCGCAATGGTTGGACGCACCAACGCCCGGAAATTGAGGCTTATTTTGCGGCAATGATGCGGAATGGGAATGTGTTTCCTTTGTTCCCACCCGATGCTAACAGCATTCAAGCTTGTTACGATTGGGCTTTGACTGCGAAGAATAAGGGAATTGTGATTACTGCGAGTAAGTCGCCATTGCCAATTCGGACTACTTTTGCCCAGACGCGCCAAGGTTTGGAAGATGGTGCGATCGTGTTGCAAGAAATCGAACCCCCCCAAACCCCCCTTAATCAAGGGGGGAGTAAGAAGGTTGTATTTGCTGTAATTGGCGATATGAGTTTGATTCCGGTGTTTGAAGCAGCGGCATCTTTGGAAAAATCAGGTGTTGGTTCGCGGATTGTTTCTATTATCAATCCGCGCCGTTTGTACCGCCCAACTGATGTGGCTTGGGATACTTGTTCCGAGGCTGACGGTGGCTTTTTGAGCGATGACAAATTTGCCGAAATGTTTGGCGGAGATGCCTTAGTTGGCGTGATAGGCGGTGCTTCTGGGATGTTGGAGCCTGTGATGCTACGCAGCAATTGTCGGCGGGATACTTTCGCTTGGAAGCGGGGGGAAACTACTGCTAGTGCTGGTCAATTGATGGCGTTTAATGGGTTGACTGCTGAGGCGTTGACTAAAAGGGCGATCGAGTTAGTGCATTAATAAGACTTAGGCAAAAACCCGGTTTCTTAAGGTAATTGTGTCATTTTAGGTTGACGAATATCGCGAGAAACTGGGTTTTTTAGGTTCAGTCCTAGACTGGTGGCCAAAAACCCGGTTTCTGCATCAATATTTATGGAAAAAGCGATGATTTTTGGAAGAAACCGGGTTTTTTTAGGTGAGTGCGTCGAAGACTGATTAAGCTAGAATGTGAGAGACTCCCTTCGACTCCGCTCAGGGAGCAAGAAACAAAGCGCCTTGGCGAATGCTATACTAGGTAGGGGTTAGTAATATTTAAAATAGGATGGTGATACCTGTGACTGCACAACTTTTAGAAGAAATAGGTACGCTTGGGGAACAGCGATTTGTTCTCCCCAGTTATTATAGTTGGGAGCAATTTGAGGCTCTAGAATCTTTGATGGCAGACTCTTCTGGTTTGCGGATAACTTATCTTGATGGGTGGATAGAGTTTATGACACTGGGCGAAGCACATGAGACAATTAGTTGTATTCTTAATTTTTTGCTACAACTCTACTTTTGTGAAATGGGAATTGAATATATTCCTGTAGGAAGCGCAACTCGCAGAAATCAAGAAAAAGATGTTTCCTTTGAACCTGACGAGTCTTATTATATAGGTGAAAAGAAAGAACATCCAGATTTAGCAGTGGAGGTGACGATTACTAGCGGTAGTACAAATAAACTAGCTAAGTATTTGCGAATTCGCATTCCTGAAGTCTGGTTTTGGGAAAATAATCGGCTTGATGTTTATGGGCTGCGCGAGGATAATTATGAGCAAGTTTCAAGAAGTGAGTTGTTGCCAGAGTTGGATTTAGAATTGTTGGTGCGTTGCGTTTTAATGCCTTCAAGGATTGAGGCAAGGACGGAGTTTCTGAATGGGATTAGACCGCAGTAAGATCGATTGACTTTGTTCGCTAAGTTTTGAATACGATTTCATGTTCTACCAGGGTTATACCAGATAAGGGCTAGCAATATTAAAGTAAGATGGTTATATCTATGACAGCACAACTTTTAGAAGAAATAGTTTCCCTTGCCGAACAGCGATTTGTTCTCCCTGGTTATTATAGTTGGGAGCAATTTGAGGCTCTAGAATCTTTGATGGCAGACTCTTCTGGTTTGCGGATAACTTATCTTGATGGGTGGATTGAGTTTATGACATTGGGTGAAGCACATGAAAGCTTTAAAAAGGCGATCGCTATATTGCTGGAAGCATACTTTTGTGAGTTCGGAATTACATTTTTTCCTGTAGGTAGTGCGACTCGCCGAAATCGAGCCAAAGATGTTTCCTTTGAACCAGACGAGTCTTATTATATAGATGAGAAGAAAGAACATCCCGATTTAGCAATAGAAGTGACGATTACTAGCGGTAGTACAAATAAACTAGCTAAATATCTGCGACTTCGCATTCCTGAAGTCTGGTTTTGGGAAAATAATCAGTTGTCTGTTTATGGGTTGCGTGAGGATAATTATGAGCAAGTTTCCAGAAGTGAGTTGTTGCCAGAGTTGGATTTAGAATTGTTGGTGCGTTGCGTTTTAATGCCTTCAATAATTGAGGCAAGGACGGAGTTTTTGAATGGGATTCGTCCGCAGTAATTTGGTTAATTAATCAGACTTACGCAAGAAATCGTTTGATATGGTATAATCTACATGGTTAAAGACTGACTTTTTGTCAGGCGCAACGGAACACAGTAGAATGGCTAAGTATCCCTATTCTACAAAAATGGTTATACATAACAACATTTAATACACATTGAACTATGTCCCTGCAAGATGAGATTGACAAAACAAGGCAAGAAATTCGGACTGATGGCTACTCAATGTCTATTGGAGAGTGGATTAGTCTTTATGAGAGGAGTGAGATTGATATTCATCCAGATTTTCAGAGATTTTTCCGTTGGTCAGATCATCAAAAATCAACCTTCATAGAATCAATCTTGCTAGGTATACCTATTCCGCCAATTTTTGTGAGCCAAAGAGATGATGGTGTTTGGGATGTTGTAGATGGTGTTCAGAGACTATCAACAATATATGAATTTGTCGGTCTTTTGAAAAAAGATGAATCAGAAAAAGATGAATCAGAAAACAATGCACATCCAGTAGCTCTAGAAAAAACTACATACTTAGCTTCTTTAGAAGGTAAAAAATGGGACGATCCAAATGACAAAGATAATTCTTTCACTCAAACACAGCGTTTATTGATTAAGCGCTCAAAAATAGCTGTCAATATTGTTGAGAAAGAAAGCGATGAAATGATTAAATATGAGCTATTTCAACGACTGAACACAGGAGGTTCAGTTGCTACACCTCAAGAAGTGAGAAATTGCATTCTTTTGATGTTGAATAAAAATTTATATCAATTGATGCGAACGCTGGCAGATTATGAATCATTCAAAAAATGTACGGCTTTAAGTGATAGGCTTTATGAAGAGCAGTATGATATGGAGTTAGTATTGCGTTTCATACTTCTATTCGATCAAGATGAGATAAGCCTTCAAAAATTGGGTGGTGATGTTAGCGTTTTTCTGACCGACAAAATGCGTGAAATGGCTCTTAATAAAAAATTAGATTATCAGCATATAGAAACTGCATTCAAAACAACATTCGATCTTCTGAATGAAACTACAGGTGATGATAGTTTCAAGAGATATAAATCCGAACAAGACAGGTTCCTTGGTGGTTTTCTATTATCCGCATATGAAGTGGTAGCTTTGGGAATCGGATATCACTATAAAATTATACCTCAAATAAACCAAATATCCGAGCGTATAAAAAGTATTTGGTCAAATCCGACGTATCAAAAATGGTCGGGAGCAGGAGTGAATGCTGCAAGACGTTTACCTTACCTGATTCCGCTTGGTAGAGAAGTATTTTCCCCCTAATGAGTATCCGAACTGCTGAAGAATTAAGTGATAAACTTTCAGATGATCTTGCTTGGCGAAAGAAGGAACTTTCCGAACTCAAATCCTTGGTAGAAGCGAGAAATGTTTCTCCTCAAAGGCATAATGCGTTGATTCGGAGTGGAATATGTATTCTCTATGCTCATTGGGAAGGTTTTGTCAAATTAGCATCAAATAGTTACCTAGAGTATGTTGCGATGCAAAAGCTTCGCTACGATCAGCTTAGTAGCAATTTTCTAGCTCTGGCAATGAAGACAAAATTGAATGAGGCTAGAGACACCAATAAACCATCATTATATATACCTGTTTGTGATTTCTTCCTTTCTAACTTAAATACTAAATGCTCTTTGCCATACAAAGACAAAGATGCAATTTCTACTGCATCCAATCTGTCTTCTGACATTTTGAAGGAAATAACTTGTACTCTGGGAATAGACTTTTCGGTTTACTCTACTAAGTCCGTGTTAATCGATATTAAGCTTTTGAAAACAAGAAACGAAATTGCACATGGTAACTATTTGACGGTTGACAGAGAAGAGTATATAGAGTTACACACAGAAATTATGGGAATGCTTGATGTATTTCGTAATCAGATAGAAAATGCTGCTGTTAATAAGGATTTTATGCGGAATTCACCTTAGAGGCGATCGCTCTCGGTACAATTATCGCAGTGTTTGGTATTTGCTGCGAAGGGCGATCGCTCTTGATGCACTCTGCGGGCGATCGCTACCCGTACAATCATCGCACTGTTTGGTATTTGCTGCGAGGGGCGAGATCCTTCCCATTCAATAGCACCTATGCGATCGGTCAAGATACTGGTAAAAGCCAACAGCTTTGAGGTAAACTAGAATTGCTCGAAGTTTCTGGAGTCTGACATGGAAACAATGAAACTGCGATCGCATATTGGAACCGATGGCATATTGCTTCTCCAAATGCCCGCTGAGTTTAAAGATACTTCTGTTGAAGTGGTAGTAGTTGTACAGCATCTACCATCGGAGGAAGTTAAACCGAAGTATAACGCTTGGGGACAACTGACTACTAAACAATCTATTCAAGCAGCAATTGCTAGAATGCTACAACTGCGACAAGAAATTGCTTTGGATAAAAGCTCAATCCGCGAAATGATAGAAGAAGGGCGCAGGTTCTAATGCAGTTTATATTGGATTGTTCTGTAGCAATCAGTTGGTGCTTAGTGGATGAAGATAACGATTATGCCAATGCTATACTCGCGATGATGCCGGATTGCGAAGCATTTGTACCGGGAATTTGGTCGCTAGAAGTTGCTAATACTCTCCTGGTTGCCGAGCGACGCAACCGCATGACGACTGAGCAATCTGAGATGGCTATTACTTTGTTACAATCGCTGTTAATTCAGGTTGATGAAGCTACGGATAGTAATGCACTATCGTCAACTATAGTATTAGGAAGACAAGAAGGTTTAGCTGCTTATGATGCAGTTTATTTAGAGCTAGCATTAAGATTGGAATTGCCGATCGCCACACTTGATAACCGCTTGGCCCAAGCGGCAACTCGCTGCGGTGTGGAATTGGTAGTTGTTGGTGGAGAAATTCCAGAGACGGGGCGATGATTATTAGGATCTCGCTCATCAGAAACAAGAAAGGGCGATCGCTCTTTCATTTTAGGCGATCGGTCATCAGAAAAAACAAAGGGCGATCGCGCTTTGTTTTGAGGCTGCGATCGCGTGGGAGTGAGAAACCGGGTTTCTTAATAAAAGATATTATTTTTTTTATACAAATAAAAATGAAAAATAATAATAGCAGATGCGATCACACCAAGACCCTGACCGAAAATTGTAACCCAGTCTTGGCGTAGGAAACCGTAAATTACCCAGAATGTGTAACTTAATAGACTAAGAAAAAAAAAGGAGAAACTAACACCCTCGGTACTTCTTCTCTTCTGAATATTTTTAATTTTGTCTGGAAAACCAATAAATTTTACAAGAATAGTAAAAACTATGGTCATTATCGAAATAAATTGAGTCATAGAAAGTATTTCACCATTGCATACATTTGGATTTTTATATCGGGCATATTTTCAGCAGACACACCAGACAAGCCTAGATTTTGAAACCCCAATTTTAGAAAAGAGGAAACACGGTAGGGAGTTGGTAAAGACAATATTGCTTTAGCACCGTGAGCCTGACTCTCCAAAATCCTAGCTCTATCTAATTTGTGAGCAATTCCTCGCCCACGATAATCTTTTAGAACAACCAACCTGCTCATAAAACTATAAGGCATCTTAAGTTTGGAAAAATCATAATTACTAAACTCTTCTTTATGAGGAAGATTTCCTAATGAATAAATAATGTTTAATCGAGCCGTAGCAGCTATATTGTCCCCATCTTTAACAATCCAATAAATAGCAGTATCATCATCTAATTCATCTAACCAACAACCATCAGGTGCTATGCTAGGATCTACATATCCTTCAGTTTCTACCCAGACTTTATATCTGGATTTTCCAATATCTCTAATATAAGAATTTTTACCATTAAATTTTAATAGTTTCATCTCTTATGATTTCCTCTAGGTCTAGATTTAAAGTTGTAGAAGCGAGGGTGATAAATTTAGCATTAGTTTGATTTCATATTTTTAGATGATTTTGATTCATCTCGGACTATTCTTACACATCAAACAAAGATTTGTCTAGCTAAAAAATGTTCTATTTTGCCGACATTTTTTCCACAGATTCAGTTTTTTTTAATTTGCTTTTGTACGAAACTGTACGAAAATGTGCCAAAAAGCCGGAAAATATAAGATATAATACATAAAACTCTCGTATCTCCCGGCTCCGATGAATCTTAAAGAAATGTTAAAATTCGCCGATCGCATAGTTTTCGAGAAAACAGGTCAGCACCTTGACGATTTACAAGCAGCCGTACTGCGGGGAACTCTACAACGCGAGACATACAAAGAAGTAGCAAAAGATTTTAACTGTTCTGAAAGTCGCATCAGGGAAATCGGATCGGAATTATGGCAATTACTTTCAGAGGAGTTTGGGGAAAAAGTCAGTAAATCGAATTTTCGCTCCACAATGGAGAGGTTGCAAAACTCTAATGTTGTAAACTTTGCACAAGATGTTGTAGTGAGCAGTATTTTCAACATTTGCGGACAAGCTAGACACCCACCAAATATCCCAAACCAACCCCCACCAAATCAAGAAACATCTAACACAAAACAACCTGAAACTCCACATCAAGATTTAAGCGAGATGCCAGAATTAGGCACTTTCTACGATCGCACCCATTCACTCCACACCCTCACAACCTGGATTCTACAACAAAACAGCCGCCTCATCACCCTCACTGGCATCAGCGGAATCGGCAAAACATCCCTAGCAGTACAACTCGTAAAACAAATCAAAGACGAGTTTGAGTACGCAGTTTGGTACACCCTAGACGAATTCCCCACCATAGATAAATTTCAATCTAACCTAATACAGCTTTTCTCCAACTCAGAAAAACAAGATTCATCCCCAACAAACCAGAAACGCTTACCGCTGATTAAATATTTGCAAAACCATCGCTGTTTAATAGTCTTAGATGACGTTCACAATCTTTTCTGTAGCGGCGAATTTGCAGGAAAGTATAAACCTGAATGCGAAGAATATCGCTCTTTATTCAAACAAATAGAAAAATTATCCCATCAAAGTTGCTTGATGTTAATCGGTTGGGAACAACCCAGAGAAGTGACCCAAGTTAAAAACCAAAATACTGCCATTCGTACCTTACAACTCAAAGGTTTAGACATCGCAGCCGCACGGGAAATACTCAGAGATTATGGGTTAGCAGAAAGCGACAACAGTGAAACTCTCATTCATCGCTACCAAGGCAATCCCCTATGGTTAAAAAGCGTGGCGACTCTGATTCTTGAGTTGGGAGGAGCAGTGACTGAGTTATTACCAAATGATACCATATTGTTACCAGAAGATTTGAAAGATGTTTTACAGCAGCAGTTCGATCGCCTTTCGGAACTAGAAAAACAAGTAATCTCCTTGTTGGCGAAAGAAAGCCAGCCAGTCGATCGCACAAAATTACTTGAAAATGATACAATCCCGGTGTCAGATTTGGCAAATGCGCTGCAATCTCTATCGCGGCGCTGCTTGATTGAACAACTAGAAAACTTTTACACTTTGTCACCTATAATGAAGCAGTATATCAAAACTCGATTATCGCACTTAACAAACATCGACAATGAATCAACTTTTCAAACAACACCGCTTGTCAACTCTTGTTTCCTCAAATTCGGCAACAATGCCAAAACATCCAAATACCACCACCAACGCTGAGGTGTAATCTCCTCAAATTTGCGCTTCTGGGTTAAATCCACAAATCTCGACAACTCCT
>NZ_JAHRFC010000094.1:0-16474 GCF_020883015.1 Microcoleus sp. CAWBG640 | reverse complement strand
CATTAATTAGTTTTCCAGGTTGATAATAATCAGCTACAAAAATATCTCCATCCGTCTCAAAACCCCCCGCAATACAATCCACTTCAGGATTAGCTTTCATATACTCCAAACGGGATTCTAAGTGATTGGGCTTATATCGATCGTCGCTATCTAGAAAAGTAATGTATTTACCGAAAGATGCTTGAATACCAGCATTTCTGGATAATCCCATTTTCCGGTTTTTGTGCTTGAAATAGCGGATATTTTCATGTTTTTCCAGAAAGGGATTAATGATGTCAAATGTATCATCTTGACTGCCATCATCTATAATAAGTAACTCCCAATCTTTAAAGGTTTGATTGAGTACGCTATTAATGCAATCGCTCAAATATTTAGCTCGATTGTAAGTAGGTACAATAATTGATATTTCTGGGATATAAGAAAAACTCAGAGGACTCATAGGTGTAAAAAAATGAGAAATTGTATATTTTGCAAGATGTTTGCAAATGGAAACTTGAAAAATTTAGACTTATTCTATCATATTTCAATCTAAATATCAAGCAATCATATCAGCAATGTAGCTATAGCAATCCTAAATCATTTGTGAATTTCTTACTCCCTCCCCTTAATAAGGGGAGGGTTGGGGTGGGGTAAAAAACTTTACGACTCCTGCAAGGACTGCTATAGTAATATAAACCCTAGCTACTTTTGCTAATTTAATGGTACATGATTGGATGAAGACCGTGGTCTTAATCAGAGTCCTACACGATAGTGGGATGATTTATAGCAACTTTGCTGCTCTGCTATCGGGATGTTTATTTAAAAATGTAATCCTTTAATTTCTATGAGTAACAATTCGCTGCCATCAATCCAATGAAATACCTCCTTTGAAACAACATCATAAGCTTCAAAGTCTTCGATACACCAGGAACTTATGTGCTCTTCATGTGGGTTGTTGAACACTTCTTCTTGTGGCCATAATCCCAAGGGAATATTAATGATAATTTTTTTCCCTTTTTTGATGATTTTTTCAATTAAAGCGACGGCTTCATCTTTAGGTAGATGTTCAAGAATATCACCAACAATGATTAAATCATAGTTGCTGACATCATCAATAACTTTTTGTACGTCTCCTATGAAAATCTGGTCATACAAAAACCGATGAGTCTCCAGAATATAAGGCTCAAAAATCTCAATGCCATCTATCTTAATACGCCATTCCGATTTGTTATATCTTCCTTGCCCAATTTCCAGATATTCTCGTAAAAGAAATCCCCATTTACCAAAACCAATACCAATATCTAGTACGGATTTAGGGGAAATGTCCCATATTTTCTCAATTGTTGGAGAAATATGTTTCCAACTCGATGACGGCATATAATTACCTGCGATGGATTATGTCATCTTAAACCATACCATTTATAGGTAAAAATACAATAGCTGCTCCCGACTTAAATTTCCAATGCTGCAATTGCTATTTTTTGGATAATATCAAATCCTCTCTTCATCAGAATTATTCATCTCTCCGATATCTCTCTGTGTTCTCTGCGCTCTCTGCGGTGAAATCATTCCGATCCCACCGGAAATGATATAACTCGATCGCACATCGCACTCAGCAATCAATGCTAGTGGAAAGTAAGTATACCATAAATCTGGTATATCTCACTTATCTGGTTGCGGTGTCAAGTATGTGTTGCTTCCAGAGATACTTATGCTTAAACTACTTTGTTTGTCAAGTACAATTTGTACCAAATTAGATTAAATTACGGTGATGGCTCTACCCTCCCCTAATTATAAAGTAATTCCAAAAAAATCCCGACTTTTGAGTCTATTTATATCCGATCCTACATCTGTGAAATTACCAAGGATTTCCAATCATAGTGAAACTACTCCAATAGTAAGGATGAGAGAAATTGCGGTTTGATTGCTGTAAATTAGGAGGTAAATTTAAAGTGGCATCGCTTGTGACTAACTGTCGGTTTGTCATCCTAATTTTACCAGCAATCATCGCCTGTTGAGCAAGTTGCAGAGCCTCTGTCTTAATTATCGATCCTCGAAGTTGGTTGTAAAATTCACTCATCAGCCCCAAAGTGCCTCCATCATCAACATACCACAAACTCCCTAGGGCAGATTTAGCGCCGGATTTGACAGCTAAGCCTCCAAAACCTAACTCTGCTTCCCGATCGCCCAAAGCCGTTCTACAAGCACTTAACACCAACAACTCGACTTGGGGATTGCGCCAATTCAAACTTTCCATGCGATCTAGCTGCAATTTATAATTCCACATTTGAATGTAAGAATTGCTGGATTTTCCTGGTAGGAATTCAGCATGAGTGGCTAGGTGAACGATCCGAAAGCCTCCCTGTGTGTGTTGGGACTTGAGATTATCTATAGTGAAAGTCGAATTGAGAAAAGATTGTCCGCTCCACTCACCATTAATTACCTGTAATTCTAGTGGTACACTGGGCAATGGTTTTTGCTCAACAAACTCCGATCTACCCATTGCTAATAATGAGGCACTCCTCACAGATTGATAATCGGTATTGGTATTGCTGAAACTGGGAATGAGACTAAAATTATATTTTTCAATTAAGAAGGCTTTCCCATCGTGTAAAGCCGCAAATGGTAGGCTGCGCAGCCCTGGATCTACTGATAGTAACAGGGTATGAATGCCTAATTTTTCTAAATCAGGCTCTAGCTGTGAGAACAACCATTTGTATAGTTGTTGGGCGGGTGGCAAATAGGTGGTAGTGTTGATTTTTCTCGGATTAGTAATTTCATCCCGTAGTTGCTTGACGACGGGGAATAAAGCTGATCTGTTGGCTGCGGGTACGCTGTAGCGAATCGGTTGTCCTAGGGGAGGAACTAAGATTATTTCTAATTGTTCTGATCTGGAAACTAGATAAATAATACCAGACCGCCTACCTGTTTTTTGTTGGATGGTTTGTAAAGTGTTTTGAAATTTATTAATCATAACATTGGGTTCTGGGATATTGGCGGTGACACCCAGATGTTCTAAAAATTCTTGATTTCTAATTTTTTCGATTTCCCAGACTGTTTTTTGTAGGTTATTTTGTTCAAAAATGCGATCGGGAGACGGAACATATCCCAGAACTTGAACTCCATTAGGGTTGACAATTGTTGATGGTGTTGAGTCTTTTGGAGGTATAACACCACTGTGGGACAACCGGCTGGTGATACTGGGCTCGATGGTTAAAACTCGATCGCCTATATCGCCAGGATTGTCTAAGGGTGAGATTTTGCGAGGTTGAGAGTCTTCTGGATTGAGGGTGGAAGATTCTGGTTTCGGTTCTGTGGGCGTGGCTGTGGCTATGGCTGTGGCTGTGGTGATTGGTGTTACGGGTACTTCGACAGATTCTAGGGTTGATGTTACCTGCTGAATTGCCGGCTGGTTGATGACAGTTACCTGCGGATTTCCCGGCTGGTTTATTACTGTTTTTTCCTGATTATCCAGTGGATTTATGACAGTTGTCGGTGGAGTTTCAGTCGGATTCGTGACGGTTATTGGTGGAGTTTCAGTCGAATTTGTGACAGTTATTGGTGGAGTTTCAGTCGAATTTGTGACAGTTATTGGTGGAGTTTCAGTCGAATTTGTGACAGTTATTGGTGGAGTTTCAGTCGAATTTGTGACAGTTATCGGTGGAGTTGTAGTCGAATTTGTGACAGTTATCGGTGGAGTTGTAGTCGAATTTGTGACAGTTATCGGTGGAGTTGTAGTCGAATTTGTGACAGTTATCGGTGGAGTTGAAGTCGAATTTGTGACAGTTATCGGTGGAGTTTCAGTCGGATTTGTGACAGTTATCGGTGGAGTTGAAGTTACAAGCGCCGTTGGAGTTGGAGTTATCGCCGGCGTGGGAGTGGGAGTTTCACTGGGAGTGGAAGTGACACTGGGCGTGGGAGTTATCGCGGGCGTGGGAGTAACACTGGGAGTGGGAGTTTCACTGGGAGTGGGAGTGACACTGGGCGTGGGAGTTATCGCGGGAGTGGGAGTGACACTGGGCGTGGGAGTTATCGCGGGCGTGGGAGTGGGAGTAACACTAGGAGTGGGAGTAACACTAGGAGTGGGAGTAACACTAGGAGTGGGAGTAACACTAGGAGTGGGAGTGACACTGGGAGTGGGAGTGACACTAGGAGTGGGAGTGACACTAGGAGTGGGAGTTGGGGTGGGAGTGATGGTGGCGTCATCAGTATTGAATGCAATATTACCTACATTCTGTGAGCCGGGAAAGGACTGCGATTGAATTGTAGATTGTCCAGTTATAATTGCAGCAGCCGTGCCATTGATAGTAGCATCCCCCACCACAAAGGGTTGAATTGGGGGGCCACCATCGCCTCCAGCGTGTCTAATGGTGATATTTCCCCCACCGATGCCACCAGCAGTGGAAATACTAGCAAATCCTGTGGGCGAAAGTAGAGTTGGGAAAGAATCTGTAGCGCGGAAAAATCCGCCTGTGGAGGAAACAAAAACATTCCCACCAGTACCGCTAGTGCCGCCTTGGGCATTGATGAAACTGACTTGAATATCGCCGATCGGATCTAAGGAAACATTACCACCATTTCCGACTATACCGCTGGCATTGATTTGTCTTGCGGTAATAGAATCTTTAGCAACTACGGTGATATTACCGCCAATATTTCCCGATGTGGTTAAATTTTTGACATTGACAGTGCCGTTTGGGCTCAAAAGTGCGATCGCCCCGCCATTTCCAGAATTAGAAGCAGTAATATCTCCCAAAACATTAATATTTCCGGTACTATTTACAGTCAAACTTTGAGCGTTAATTGAGGAATTGGCTGTCACATTACCAGCATTGGCGATCGCCACATTTCCTAGCTGTCTCGTAGCGCCAACTGGTGTGCCGAAAGTGACAGTGCCAGTACCAGCCGCGACATTTAGATCGAAACTGCCATTAACACTGTCGATCGCCCCTCCAAAGTCAATATTTCCCCCTCCAGAACTCAATTTAGCATTTTGGCTTAAGCCCAAAGCGCTGTTAATCGTAATTCCGCCATTATTGGTGGTAACATTACCAGCTAAATTAGTATTGGTTGCCGTAACACTCAAACCAGAAAGTGCTGTGGTTTGTCCGATATTGCCTTGCAATACCACATTACCTTTACCAGCATCAATGTTCAAACGGCGATCGCCGTCGATCGCACCTGTGACACTGACATTACCACCACCACTACTGATACCCACATCCTTACCGACTGTGACATTCCCCTTAATAGCGATACCCTGATTGGTAGTAGTGATACCACCATTCAAATTCAAGGTGGGAGTATTGAGACTGATGCTGCTGTTGTCATTGGCGGTAATATTGCCATTAAGGGCGATCGAACCACTTTTCGTTTGAATATTTACCGGATCGGAAAAACTCAGATTATTAGGAATAGTCACATTTCCACTGCTATCCGATCGCCCAATAGTAATCGAACTAAAGCCATTTTGAAGCAAACTCATTTCCGATGCAGTCAAATCCAAAGCGCTAGTATTATTATCAGTCCCACCAACCACTATATTTTGTCCCACAGTTGCCGGTTGCAGCGTTAGCACATTAGTACCAGAAACTTTCCCAGAAAAATCAATTTCACCGGCGGTGAGATTCAGAGGATTATTCCCGGCGGATAAAGTTGAACCAAAAGCAATCCTGGCATTTCCCACTCCCCAATTCACAGGACCATTTAATGTCACCGGGCCACTAAAATCAATATTATCATTAGTCGTGGTGATATTTCCCTTCAGCCCCACACTTCCCAAGCCATTTTGAATCAAAGCACCGTCTAAATTCAGATTATTACCAATATTCACATTCCCGGTATTGCTGAGAGTTAGCGTACCGTTATTGGTGGTAGTTACACTCTGCAATAAATTAATAGTATCACCGGAAATACGGATATTTCCCGCCACATTCACCGTCGCATTAGCAGTGATATTTTTTCCACTAATCTGCAACCCGCTTACAGAAATAGAATTGCCTACAGCCCCGGTGAATGTCACATTACCAGTGCCACCATTTACGGTCAGATTGCTATTGCCATTAACGGTATCATTGAAAGTAATAGCGCTACCGGCTAGAGTGGGATTGTTGGCTATGGTTACTGCATCTCCATAGGTCTGACTGGTGGTGGTTGTCACATTGCCATTGAGTAGAGTTGTGCCGCCAGTATTCGTCGTCAAACTATTAGCTGTAACAGCATTAAAGGTAGTTGTACCGGAACTATTGGCGGTGATATTTCCTAATGCTGTGGAATTGCCTACAGCCCCGGTGAATGTCACATTACCACTGCCACCATTTACGGTCAAATTGCTATTGCCATTAACGGTATCATTGAAAGTAATAGCGCTACCGGCTAGAGTGGGATTGTTGGCTATGGTGACTGCATCTCCATAGGTCTGGCTGTTGGTTGTCACATTGCCATTGAGTAGAGTTGTACCGCCAGTATTCGTGGTCAGACTATTAGCTGTGATAGCATTAAAGGTAGTTGTACCGGAAGTATTGGCGGTGAGATTTCCTAATGCTGTGGTGTTGCCGATCGCCCCGATCGCATCAATCTTTCCCGTACCTGTTTCTAAGGTGAGATTGCCACTGCCGTTAATGTTATTATTAAACAGAATATTCCCGCCTGCTGCATTGCCCGTTCCCACCAAGACATTATTGCCAACTAGGGCATTGCCGTTAATTGTAATATCTTGAGATTGGGTGGTAATATTGCCATTCAGGTTATTAATGGTAGCATAGAGAGTAATGGAAGCATTATCAGTTCCCGAAATAGATTGATTGGGATTGACCAAAATATTGCCTTGAGTATTGAAACTCACAGGATCTTGAAAAGATATGGGCAAATTGTCTACAGTAATATTCCCGGTTGTAGTGTTACTCCCGAAAACAATTTTACTAAAGCCATTACGCAAGGAGGATAAAAACTGTGGTCCTAAATCGATCGCCCCTGGATCATCAGCAAGTCCTTTTTGGAAACGAATGCCAACCTTGGGCGCAGACGGCACAATTGACAAAGTACCTTGACTCTTGACGGAATCTACTCCTCCCGAAAAGCCCATCTCATTGCCACTAATGGTAATATTTCCAGTACCGGACAATCCCTGGGCATCAATCACATTTACCCCTACTTGATTGGGAGTTGCGATCGCCATATCTCCAGCAGTACCAGAAGTAGATCTAGAGTTCCAAATTGCACCTGCACTTGCCACAATGTCGCCTGTTTTGCCCGTGAGGGTGATGTTTCCACCATTGCCAGCAGTGGAACTAGAATTAAGATTACCCCCGTTAATCTTGTTGGCACTGAGTGTAATCGGGCCTCCATTTCCGGTAGTAGAACTTGTATCGATCGCCCCTGTGGAAGTCGTTGTAATCGTACCATTATTGCTGGTCAAGGCGATCGCCCGTCCGGGATTTGTCGTATCGCCAGTAGTAATATCACCTGTAGCTGTAATCGCGATGGCGATCGGACTGGTAACATTGAGAGAATTGGCTATTTTCAGCGAACCCAAAGGCACTATCCCCCCAATTGCCCCGTTGAGATTAATCACACCTGTTCCCGTAGTCAAAACTAGATTGCCACCCCCGTCAACAGTTCCCCCAAAATTAATATTACCCGCATTGGTTAACCCTGTATTCAGAGCGATATTAGAATTAGTAGCGAGAGAGACTTTCCCACCAAAGATAATATTCTGTTCGTTGGTGATAATATTAGAATTAGCTAAAAAATTGGTCGTTGGGGCATTAAAGGTAATTGAAGCATTGTTTACACCTATAATGTTTCCATTGACTGCAATGCTGGCCGCTTGCATGGTGACGGGTAAATTAAAAGTAACACCAGCAGGGTCAATGGCGATCGCACCAGTGCCATTTGTGCGCCCGATAATCATTTGGGAAAACCCATTCAATACCGGAGGTGCTAGTTCCGCTGCACTCAAATTCAAACGAGAGTCCGCAGTATTACCACCCACACTAATATCTAAACTGGGAGTCAATGGCTGCAACTGGATAGTCCCAGTACCTTTAACTTGACTTGTTGCTGATAGTTGAATTTCATCCCCAGTCAAAGTCACATTGCCGCCTAACTGCGCATCAATCGCACCGCCAACCAGGTTAATCGGAATAGAATTGTTATTAGCCTTTCCCGTGAGGCTAATATTACCAGTTCCCGTAGCTTGCACCGCCGGGATCGGTATGCCCGTGCCGAAGTTAATGCCGTAGCTGCTAGTTGATGTCGCTACACCAGTACCAGTTAAAGCAATATCTCCATTCTGCGATTTTACACTGCCTGAGTTGAGCCAGATCCCGGAATTAGTGCCCGTCCCTGCACTGCCCGTCCCCGTCAGCGTCACCTTTCCCAAGCCTGCGGTTTGGACTGTAGCACCACTATCTATATATATACCTTCGTTGACACCCCCAGTCCCACCACCAGTACCAGTCAAGCTGACATTTCCAGATGATGCTTTGACAGTACCAGGTGCAACTGATATGCCTTGATTACCATCAGTCCCATTTCCTCCCGTACCGCTGAGAGTCACACTCCCAGTGCCTGTAGATTCTACCACCCCGGACACTGAAATGCCCCTGTTGTTGCCCACACTGCCTTTACCTGTTCCAGTGAGGGTGATATCTCCATTTTGCGATCGCACTATACTGGGATTATCAATATTTATCCCCTGATTACTATCCGTCCCATTTCCTGCGGTACCGATGATAGTAAGAGTCCCGTTCCCCTTGGACTCCACTGTAGTGTTATTGATATCAACGCCAGTATTTTGAATTAAAGTTCCACCACCGTTACCAGTCAGGTTGATACTGCCCCCAGCCGATCGCACAGTGCTACTATTAACAGTGATCCCTGGATTATTAAATGTGCCATTCCCGCCAGTACCGTTGAAAGTAATACTTCCTGTTCCGATAGACTCCACTGTGCTGTTATTAATGCTCATCCCCGTATTTTGGCTAGCCGTGCCACTACCAGTACCTTTGAGGGTAATATTGCCATTGAGCGATCGAACTGTGCTGGTATTATCCATCAAAATCCCTACATTGCTACCCGTACCATTCACACCAGTTCCAGTCAGGTTAATACTACCTGTTCCTGTTGATTCAACCACTGCACTGGAAGTTAAATAAATACCTTCTCCAACCCCCTTACCGCTACCAGTCAAAGTGATATCCCCATTGACTGAACTTATCCTAGGGCCACGTAAAACTATTCCCGAACTATTAACACTGCTACCGCTAGTTCCATTCAGAGTAATACTCCCGCTTCCAGTAGTTTGCAATGTGCTAGCAGCATCCACGGAAATACCAATATTGTTTGCCGTATTTCCTGCAACACCATTGAGGTTAATGTTCCCACTTCCGGCATTAATTTTGCTGCCCTGGATATCGATTCCCTTCCCCAAGGTAGCATTCCCCTGACCATTACCCCGGAAATTTCCCCCATTGGTATTAATCGTAGAACTCACGATACTTAGACCACCTCCAGCATTCAGAGTAATATTGCCTCCCTGAGTTGTGATATCATTATTAATAGTAATATTATTATTAGCATTCAGAGTCAAAGAATTTTTAGTAGTCCAAGATACCGGAGCGCTGACTGTAATATCACCTACACTACCAGAATTAGATGCAGTGGAAATAGTCACACTTGCATTATTTAGCTGTGTTTGCAGCGTCCCATTATTGATTGTAGAAGTAGCCGCAAAGGGAGTAAATACTCCCCCTAATGTACCGCCACCTGCATCGGCACCTGTGCTAATCGTGATATTAGTAGGATCTAATAATAAGGTGCCAGCAATGCCCAAAGGCGATCGCAAATCAACTAATCCTTGAAAATCCAGCGATTGCTTTCCCGACACTTCCGCAAAACCCCCATTCCCAGAAAACAAACCACCCCTAGCCGAAATATTGCCGTTAAAGCGAGTAGTTTCATCAGCCCAAACTATGACTCTCCCGCCATTCCCATTACTCACAGCATCAGCATTAATCGTCGAATCAGCACTCACAAAAGTCCGCGCAGCATTGGGTACCGTCCCCAAACCCTGATAATCTCCGCCAATCAGTACATTACCGCCCCCATTAACACCAGAAGCATTAATATTGCCCCCAATAACTGCTACTTTATCGCCTAGTATAGTTACAGTACCGCCAGTGTTACCAGAGACATTGAGAGTGCCAGAGGCGATCGCAGTTCCCGGACTCATCGGCACCGCAATACCCCCCGTCAATACCACTTCACCATTAGGATTTACCACCAAACCCGTAGCCTGTTCCACACCTTTTCCAGTCAACAATTCCGGCAAAGATAACACCGATTGCGTCAAATTATTCGGCAACAAACCCTGATTAGCCGTCGGCTGCACCTCCAAACTCAACAAATTTCCTGCTTGAGAAATTCGCACCAAATTTTGACCTGGTACTGCTGTCATCGAAATCTGCCCACCGGGCGCATTCAACTGACCAGTATTCACCACAGTAGCGCCCATTAAACTCAAATTTTGACCGCTTTGAACGCTCAAATTCCCAGCATTAACAATACTTCCAGGTTGCAAATTAGTAAAAGCAAAACTATTAGGATTGCCAATTAAAGTCGCCCAATTATTATTGCCGATCGCATTAAACCACTGATTCCCCCCAAAACCAATCCCCGTCGCCGTATTAGCATTAAAAGAACCAGGCACATTCAAGCTAGCACCAGGCCCAAAAATCATCCCCGCAGGATTCATCAAAAATAGATTAGAATTCCCACCCGTAACTTGAATCAATCCATTAATTAACGAAGGATTCCCACCATTAATCCGTCCCAGAATGTTTTGGATATTGGGATTAGTCAAAAAATTAGCTATTTGACCTTCACTGAGATTGAACTGAGTAAAACTGTGAAACAGATTAGCCTTATCTCCGCTGAAAGCTCCCCCAGAAATATCGTAGCGATTGCCATTGGTAGTAACCTGTGTATTCGTACCGTCTGTTGCTGGGATGATTGGTTGTGCAGTCGCAGGTAAAGCCACTGCACTCAGCCACCCAATTGTGAATAACCCTCGAATTAAATGCAGTTGATTCGCGTTCATTAATTTAATATTATAATTATTCGTCCATGCCAATATAACTCAATAGCTAAGCAGTGTCAAGATTTACCAAGTCAATATAAAGGTATTAAAAAATCCGACTGCAAAAGTTATTTGTTATTTGTTATTTGTTATTTGTTATTTGTGTTAATTCCAATCCCCCATTCCCTATTCCCCATTCCCCATTCCCCATTCCCAATCCCCCATTCCCCATTCCCCATTCCCCATTCCCCATTCCCCATTCCCCCATTCCCCATTCCTCAGTACAAACTTTATATTTTTCCGATTAACTTTATCAAAACTTCATAAAGTCGCCTCATAAAAAATTTTTATAATTGGTAAAACCTAATATTGGCAAGAGTTGTAGTCAATTAGAGACCCTTGGCAACCGAAATAAATGTTGTATTTTGGAGATATAGAGTAGCTGCAAAACTTGCTGGTAGAGATTAAAGTGTGGCAGTCTGGTGTAAGTGAAAATTCCTAGAGTAATAGCCAGTCTTTTACTCAAAGACACTGATAGCTGATACCGCTCTGTAGAGTAAGTCCCGAAGCCCACGCGATCGTCCTCAATCATCTAGCAGGACAGACCAAGCCTCATTCAGTCTAGCTTGCAGCAAGCATTCTCAGCCTTAGTACATTAATAATTTTGTGGAGGAATCAGGGTTATGACTGCCTTAACCTTAGTAAAAAAAACATCGTTTACTGTCGCTAGTTTAGCAGCAACAGTGGTTCTGAGTATCTGTACCCCAGCCTCAGCTTTTATGTTTGGGACTACTGGCATCCAATTTGATGAAGATACGGATATTAGCTTTACATTCGATCGCTCCCAGGGAGCATACCAGTCCAGCTTGTGGGTAGCTCAATCCCTGCCAAACAACACAGGCTACAGCAATATATCCAGTCTGTTTACCGAAACTAAACCCTCAGATAACGGCCCTGCCAATAACTGGCAAGGTAGCTTCGGCAACGCTGTCACTTCCAACAATGGAGCCATCAGCCAAACTTTCACATTTCTTAAGGATCAAATTTATGCCCTACTACTGTGGAGTGACACCGGCAGTGGCAAACCCTTCGAGCAATACGTCTCCAGCAGCACATTTATGAACAGCAGCCTCTGGTTTGCTGCCCAAAGCAAGTTCGGCAGAACAGATTGTCTGGCCATTGGGTGTCAACAAGCCGTATTTGGGAATTTTAGCCTCAACTACAACTCTACAGAACCCTTCAGCAACGTCAATGCTGGCAAGGGCCCAGAGCAGTTTCAATCTGTGACATTGGCACAACTGGCTGAAGGAACCAAAATTTCCTTTGATGACGGCCAAGGACCCAGTGAGGCAGACTTTCAACAATTTAGTGTCACAGCTCAGGCAGTCCCCGAACCAATGTCAGTGTTGGGTACGATGCTGGGGATCGGGGCTTTGGGCGCGGCGCGAGCCAAAAAAAACATTACCAGCCGGCGAAAAAATGACTTTTAAGTAGCCCGGTATAAATCTCAATAGTGAGTCTGTTCAGTGGTAATCTGATGAATAGCATTTCTAAATGTTAAGAGTTTTTCCAATATCGGAAAAATAGAATCCTAACAAAGGCACTATTCATGGTATCCACCGCAACAAAAACCAACGTAGGCTACATCACCCAAATCATTGGGCCGGTCGTAGACGTCAAATTCCCCGGCGGCAAACTGCCCCAAATCTATAACGCTCTCACAATCTCCGGGAAAAACGAAGCAGGTCAAGAGGTTTCCGTTACCTGTGAAGTTCAGCAACTGCTCGGAGACAGTCAAGTGCGCGCGGTTTCCATGAGTACCACCGACGGTTTGGTGCGTGGCATGGAAGTGGTAGACACCGGAGAATCTATCCAAGTTCCCGTTGGTCTTCCCACACTAGGCCGGATTTTTAATGTCATCGGCGAACCCGTAGACAACCTTGGCCCGGTCAATACTTCCGAAAGTATGCCCATCCACCGCAACCCCCCAGCTTTCACCGAACTGGAAACCAAACCTTCGGTGTTTGAAACTGGAATCAAGGTGATTGACCTCCTGGCACCTTATCGCCGTGGAGGCAAAATCGGCTTGTTCGGTGGCGCCGGCGTAGGCAAAACCGTCATCATGATGGAACTCGTGAACAACATCGCTAAGGCTCACGGTGGTGTATCCGTGTTCGGTGGTGTGGGCGAGCGTACCCGCGAAGGTAATGACCTCTACAAGGAAATGATCGAGTCCGGGGTTATTAATGAAGAAGACCGCAGCAAATCAAAAATTGCTCTGGTTTACGGTCAAATGAACGAGCCACCAGGTGCTCGGATGCGCGTGGGCCTTTCTGCTCTAGCGATGGCCGAATACTTCCGCGATGTCAGCAAACAAGACGTGTTGCTGTTTATCGACAATATCTTCCGCTTTGTACAAGCGGGTTCTGAGGTATCTGCTCTGTTGGGTCGGATGCCTTCTGCTGTGGGATATCAGCCGACTCTCGGTACTGATATGGGTGACTTGCAAGAGCGGATTACTTCCACTACCGAAGGTTCGATTACTTCGGTGCAAGCTGTTTACGTGCCTGCGGATGACTTGACTGACCCCGCACCAGCTACGACTTTTGCTCACTTGGACGCTACAACTGTACTCTCTCGTGGTTTGGCTGCCAAGGGTATTTATCCTGCGGTTGACCCGTTGGACTCTACGTCTACGATGTTGCAAGTTAGCGTCGTGGGTGAAGAGCACTATGGTGTGGCTCGCCAAGTGCAATCCACTCTGCAACGCTACAAGGAATTGCAAGACATTATTGCAATTTTGGGCTTGGATGAGCTGTCGGAAGATGACCGCTTAACCGTGTCTCGCGCTCGCAAAATTGAACGGTTCTTATCGCAGCCGTTCTTTGTGGCTGAAGTGTTTACCGGTTCTCCTGGTAAGTATGTCAAGCTGGCAGATACTATCAAGGGCTTCCAGATGATTCTTGCTGGTGAGCTTGATGATTTACCAGAACAAGCTTTCTATTTGGTGGGCGACATTAGCGAGGCGATCGCCAAAGGTGAAAAAATGAAGGCTGATGCCAAGTAATTTTAGTCATTAGTCATTTGGCAGTAGACAGTTGGCAGTTGGCAGTAGTTATTTGTTATTTGTTATTTGTTATTGGTAACAACTGACGACTAACAACTGCCAACTGACAACTGACAACTGACAACTGACAACTGCCAACTGACAACTGCCAACTGACAACTGCCAACTGACAACTGCCAACTGACAACTGCCAACTGACAACTGACAACTGACAACTGCCAACTGACAACTGCCAACTGACAACTGCCAACTGACAACTGACAACTGCCAACTGACAACTGACAACTGACAACTGACAATTTATGACATTAACTGTGCGCGTAGTTGCCCCAGACAAAACTGTTTGGGATTCCAATGCTGAAGAAGTAATTCTGCCGAGCACTACAGGCCAATTGGGTATTTTAAGCGGTCACGCTCCGATGTTGACTGCTTTGGATACCGGTGTGATGCGCGTCCGTCCTGGTAAGGAGTGGGTGTCTATTGCTCTGATGGGTGGCTTTGCAGAAATCCAAGAAAATCGAGTGACGGTTCTGGTCAATGGCGCCGAAAAAGGTGACAAAATTGATAAAGAAACTGCTCGTACTGCCTACACTGAAGCAGAAGCTCGTTTGGAAAAGTCCGCTAATGGCACTCTCCAAGAGCAAATTCAAGCTAAGCAAGCAATCAAACGTGCGCGAGCTCGTTTTCAGGCTGCTGGCGGCACACTCTAGGACTAAGAATGATATGGAGGACACGGCAGTGCCGTTTCCTTACGCCAGATTAATTGTAGAGGACACGGCAGTGCCCATTGGTGTCAACTTAAGGTAGAACCAATAGTCCGGCAGGGGTTTAAACCCCTGCCTCAAAGCGCAAGTCCTCTCAAAGAGGACTGAAGAACTCTTTAGTCCTCTTTGAGAGGACTTTAGCTATTAGACAGGGGTTTAAACCCCTGTCGGACTCGCGGGATGACCAATGAACTTGGCGGGCTGACAGCTTAAGTTGACACCTATGGGCAGTGCCGTTTCCCTACGCCAGATTAATTGTAAGGAGACAACATTGTTGTGTCCCTACTGTTTTGTTAAATCCCAACTTCCGACAATAGAGATTGCATTGTTTCCCAAGATAGCCCTTGCTGAAGATAGCGGGGGTTATTGGGATTGTAGGGTCCTGCAAGGCGATCGACACTGATAATTTTGGCTCCCTCCGGTAAAACTGGTATATCTGGATCGAAGGCAGTCGATCGCACTAGGGAACTAGAAAAACCTTTAAAAATAGAAATTTCATCTAACTCGCCCTCACTTTCAACCTTCACGATTAAAACTTCTTGAGGGCGTTTTACTGTGTATTGTTCCAAGCGGCGAGCGATCGAATCAGTCATCCTAAATATCACTTTATTAACAATAATAATCTAGCATGATTTAGCCGTTGATTGCCCAAGGGTTGTGGGGAATTTATTAAGAAAATTAGACATTTTTTCATAATTTAATCAGAGCCAGTAGCATGAAATGGTCATCCGAAATATTTAACGTTTTATCCGGTTTTACCTAGATTGTCTCAGTCATAATAAATTCAGGGTTAATAATTGGGACTCCCAATTTTATCAAGGGGCTCAAGACTTGTCATCCCATCCCTGATTTTGACCCCAAACGTGAATAGACTGTGGAGGGTTATTAGACTTCGAGGTGAAACCGAGACAATCTACCTACTTTGGGACGCTTTCCAGGTAGGTGCGAGGACTGTCCAGTTTGCCAAGGGTACTCAAATCATGGCTTCGATCGCCCAAAATTCAACTTATAAGAAATACCCTGAAAACCCTGTGACTTTAGTCCTGGGATGAAAGGGCGTTGCAGGATTTATCCTGCCTACTCTATTTGAGCTTCAATGTAACGCTTAACTGTTTCTGTACAGATATTCCCCGCAGTAGAGACCAAGTAGCTAGGTGTCCACAGGTAGGCAATTGCTGTATACTAAACCTATGACAACAAACAGTAAATTAAATGTACGCAGTACAAAAAGATGTTTGGCATTTAAAGGGATTCCACAAAACCATTGTTGAGCAACTACTAAGATGGTCAAATAACCTATTTAATGTCGGTACTTACGAAAGTCGGCAACGATACTTCAAGGACAAAAGTGCTGTCCAATATCCTGAGTTGTACAAAATCACCAAATCTCATGAAAACTACGGTTTACTTTACTCTCAAGTTGCCCAACAATCGCTAAAATCTGTTGCTGAATCTTTTAGCTCTTTCCGAGCCTTAGAAAAGTTAGCCAAGAAAGGGCAACTTAATCAAAAACCGAGATTGCCCAAGTACAGAACTCCCGGCGGTATGTACCAGATTTCCTATCCGGGACAAGCCTTGAAAATA
>NZ_JAHRFC010000093.1:0-16538 GCF_020883015.1 Microcoleus sp. CAWBG640 | reverse complement strand
TATCTTTCTGTTTGTGGCTTCCGGTATTGTCGCCAGAATTCTGTTGAAAACTCATATTGGTAGTGGCGATAGCCCTCCAAGTACCTACACTTGGATTTACGAAAACTGGTTTTTGCCCTGGGCTGGGCCGCTGAATGGTTCTCTCGCATTTGCCATAACCGCGGTGTTATTTTGGTGGTTGATTTTGTATGGAATGTATCGCCGAGGTTGGGCAATTAAAATTTGAGTATGGGCCGTGGCAGTTTATATATATAATTTGTCAATACTTATCAAATATCTGGGCGAACCCACTCTAGATAAATCGCTCAGATACACTTCATAATTAAATCCAAATGATATTACATTATATGTAGATACAAGACTATTGTTATAGGAGTCAGGCTTATAATAGCTAGTGTGGCTTGACATCCACAGCCTTTGAGAATTATCTTGTTTATTAATCAAAAAAAAAATTCCTAGGTTGCAATTGGCAAAACAATGAACAACTTATTAGATAGCTCCATCTGTCGGCAGACATTTGATACCCAAGCTCTGATCGATTCTTACCCACCAAAATTTTACAATGTTAATAAGCAGATAGTTTATGACATTTGTTGTCCACATGGATGCACTCATCAGGGTCAATTAGTATTTTCCCGATGGCACGCAATGGTGCTTCCAGAATATCTTTCTCCTCTGGAACATCACACAGATATTTCTGAGCGAGAGGGATACTTTGGGTACGAGCCATCCCAAGATAGCACTGAGATGGAGTGGTATCTCAATTTCGCTCATTACGATCTTTTTTGTGCTTATGGTGGTTCGCTATTTGCTCAGGATGAAATGCAGGTAGCTGAACATCCAGCACTCAGTTCATTGCGAGAAGCTTTACTAGATTCCAAGATTAAGCCATTAACTGTTGAGAGTCAACAACCCACCCCGATTCTGATTCGTGGGGTTGAACGGAGGTGTGCAATTTCTACCGATCGCAATTCAGAACAGGGCCGACCTTTTGGTCTTTATGGCCACAATTTTGGAGTAGCTACCTCTGATGCGATCGAACAAGCCACAAAACCTCTAAACCCGCCTACAATCACAAACATCATTGCGATGGAAGCTCCTGCCTGCGGTCGGGGTTATTATAGTATGGCACAAATTGAATATATCCTTCAAACAGCATTTACTGGATTTTCAGCAGCACGAATTGAGTCACAGTTAGACTCCCCTCAATCACCAAGTTTGATTATTCATACAGGGTTTTGGGGATGCGGAGCTTACGGTGGTAATCGTGTGCTGATGGCTCTGTTGCAAATTCTCTCGGCTCGTCTTAGTCAAGTGAATTGTTTAGTTTTTCATACCAGTGATGCTATGGGAAGTCAAGATTTGGCAACTGCTCAACAAATACTCGATCGGGATTTAGTACCTGATGATTCACCCGTTAAAGTTTCAGCTTTGATAGAAAAGATTCATAGGATGGAATTCCAGTGGGGATTTAGCGATGGAAACTAAGAGGCTATTCGAGACAACACTCTTGGTGAAAGATGAATAATTCCCACTTGGCGGCTGCTATAGCTCGCGAGGGAGCTTAAGCGGCCCATCATAAGTTGGGTAACTAACCTGTAGGTGGTTGGCAAGTAATGAATCATAAAACTTGACCATCAAAGATGGTTTGTCTATCATACATTTATAGCACTTACTCAAAAACAACGTATTTCTGTCAGTACGATACCGTTTTGTTTTTAACCAGAGCGTGGGTAATTCCTAATTTACTTAGTTAACTATGCTACAAACTGCTTAAGAAATAGACCGTACATACATAGAGAGATAGCGAATATCTGCTGTATTCAGGGTATGAAATGTGTATATTGTTTGAAGTCGGTGGCAAATTATACTATGAGTCCCTGTGTTTGAAATTATGCCTAGTTTTGTTGAAAACATTGCCAGTTTTTTACCGATTCGTGTCTTAAATTGTTTTGCTGCGGATTCTACTCCTCTTGCTGCTCCAGTCAGCGGATCTTTTGAGGCGGCGGTGTTGTTTGTTGATATCTCTGGTTTTACTGCTCTTACTGAACGTCTTGCTCAAAAAGGTTCAATTGGAGTTGAAGAATTAACGACTCATTTAAATGCTTATTTTGGTCAATTAATTGAACTAATACTCGCACACAAAGGGGATATTGTCAAGTTTGCTGGGGATGCTATGTTGGCGATTTGGCCGGCGGAAAGTATGTCTTTAGATTCAGCTACTTATTGTGCGGCACAATGTGCTTTGGCGATTTTAAATGATTTAGGTAAATATCAAGCGGCAAATGCTGAGTTGCGATTGCATATAGGTATTGGGGCGGGTGAGTTACAAGAGTTTTATATCGGTGGAGTGAATGGCCAATGGGAGTATCTGGTGGCGGGGGAACCTATTGCTCAAGTGGGGCTTGCAGAAACGGCTGCTGGTATCGGTGAAGTTTGTCTGTCACTGACGGCTTGGGAGTTGATTAAAGACCAGTTTTTGGGAACATTATTAGCTTCAAATGTGGTGCGTTTGGAGGGATTTAATCTTTTAACTTCTGTGGCGGATCGAAGGTTCTTAAATATAGGTAAATCGGCTCCGATCGCAATTTATGATGAAATGCAAGAACGACTGGAAAGATATGTAAGTGTGGGAGTTTTGCAGCGTTTAAAAGTCGGTCAAACTGATTGGTTAGGCGATTTGCGGCGAGTGAGTGTGATGTTTTTGAATTTGCCGGGGATGGATTATGGCGCTGAGGGGGCTTTAGATTTTATTTCAACTATAATTAATGCAATTCAAAATATTTTGCAAGTTTATGAGGGGACTTTAAATAAGTTTTTGGTGGATGATAAAGGTAGTACATTGGTGATTGGTTTTGGTTTGCCACCGTTTTCCCATGAGGATGATTCGGTGCGTTGTGCGATCGCGGGAATGGCGTTATTGGAAAAGTTAAGAAGTTTAGGATTGCAACCGAAAATAGGTATCACGACTGGTACTTGTTATAGCGGTGTAATTGGCAGCCAGCAACGGCGAGAATATACGATTATCGGGGCGGTTGTGAATTTAGCGGCGCGATTGATGCAAGCGGCAAAAGACGGAATTTTGTGTGATGAGCGTACTTTTGAGTTCGCCAAATCAAGAATACAGTTTGAGTCGTTAACTCCGCTAAAACTTAAAGGTATCAAAGATGCCGTTCAGGTATTTTCTCCCCTTGGGGAGGTGCGTAAAGATTTGCCTTGGTGGATGGCAGGAAAAACGGCAAAGTCGATGGTGGGGCGGGAAAAAGAACGGTTATTGTTAAGGCATAAATTAGAGCAGTTGAAAGCTGGTGTTTCTGGGGTGGTTGTGATTTGTGGGGATGCGGGAATTGGCAAGTCTTGTTTGATAGAAAATTTGCTTTTGCAGGCGCAAGAATTGGGGTTGGGAAGTTTGGTTGGTACAGGAAATGCGATCGCTCGCTCAAAGCCTTATCATGCTTGGAATGCGGTGTTTAGTCACTTGTTGGATTTGTCTTTTTTAACTGATTTAGAGGCGCAAAAATCTCACATATTAGATTTATTGGAGGATGAACCGCAATGGTTGGAAAAAGCAGCGCTTTTAAATGAGGTTTTGGGCTTAGATTTGCCCGATACGGAGGCGTCGGCTGGGTTGGTGGGGCCACAACGGGCGGAAGCGACACGGGATTTATTGGTGCAATTGTTGCAGGATTCGGTGAATCGCTCTCCTAAGTTGTTGGTTTTGGAGGATGCTCATTGGTTGGATTCGTCAAGTTGGGCACTGGTTTTGGCGGTGGCGCAGAACGTGAAACCGTTGTTATTGGCGATCGGGACAAGGCCGATGGGTGAGCAGGTGCCGGAGGAATACGATCGACTGCTGACGATAGAAGGGGTAGAACAATTGTATTTGGAAGCAATGCCGGCTACAGATACTTTAGATTTGCTTTGTCGGCGTTTGGGGGTAAACAGTTTACCTGACTCGATGGCGGAGTTGATTGAGAAAAAGGCGGAGGGAAATCCGTTTTTTAGTGAGGAATTGGCTTATGGTTTGCGCGAGGCGGGGGTGATCGAAATTCAGAATGGGGAGTGTCGAATTGCTGCGGGGGTTGGTAATTTGAATGAGCTAAATTTTCCGGCTACGGTGCAGGGGGTGATTGCTTCGCGGATCGATCGGCTTTCTTCTAGCGAACAGCTTACATTGAAAGTGGCGAGTGCGATCGGTAGATCCTTTGGATTTCGGCTGTTGCGAGATATTCATCCGATCGAGGATGATAAGCCTGAGTTGCCTAATTATTTGATCAAGTTACAGCGGTTCGATCTTACCCCAATGGAGACACCAGAGCCAGATTTGGGGTATATGTTTAAGCATATTATTACTCAGGAAGTGGCCTATGGTTTGATGTTGTATTCCCAGCGTCGGCAAGTTCATGAAAGTTTGGCTTTGTGGTATGAAAAAAGTTATGAAGAGTTGTCGGGGTTTTATACGATTTTGGCGCATCATTGGAGTAAAGCCCTGGTTGCAGAAAAAGCGATTTTTTATTTAGAAAAGGCAGGGGAGCAGGCGGTGCGATCGCACGCTTTGCGGGAGGCGATTAAGCTGTTTTCGGAGGCGTTGAAGTGGTTAGCAACTTTGCCAGATACGGTGGAGAGAAAAGAGCAAGAGTTGCGTTTACATATTGCTTTAGGTGCGCCGTTAATGGCGATCAAAGGTTTTTCAGCAACAGAAGTGGAACAAGCCAACGCACGAGCAAGAGAAATTTGCCTGCTTCTTGATGCAACCCCTCAGCTATTTCAAGTGCTTTGGGGACAATGGGCTTTTTATTTTTTTGTTGGAACCAAGTTACAAACTTCCCGCGAGGTGGCTGAACAATTGTTAAGCTTGAGTGAAAATCTGCAAGATCGAGATTTACGTTTAGAGGCTAATTATGCGCTGGGTTCTAATTTGTTTCATGTTGCACGTTTTGCTGATGCAGTGGCTAAATTTGATGCAGGATTAAGTTATTACGATCGTTCTTCGCACCACTCTCAAGTCGCTATCTATGGTTATGATAAAGGTGTTGCTTGTTTAGGAATTGCAGCTCAATCTTTGTGGTATTTGGGTTTCTCAGATAGAGGGCTTAATTATGTTCGGGAAGGGCTACGCATGGCCCATAATTTATCGCACCCTTTTAGCTTGGCTTTGGCGATGAATTTTTCGGGCTGGCTTTATGTGTTACGTCAAGAAGTTACAGCGGCTTTTGAACAAGCACAGGCATTGATAATGCTTTCCACCGAACACGAATTTCCTGCTTTTGTTGCTTTAGGAAAAATTATATGGGGTTGGGCAGTAAGTCAAAGAGGTAATTTAGAAGTGGGGTTAACAAGCATTCGCGAAGGAGCAGAGGCTTGGGTTGCAACAGGTTCTCAAGTAGCGCGACTACATCACCTGACTTTGCTGGCAGAAGTTTGTCAAAAATTACAACGTTTTGAAGAGGGTTTGATCTGGCTAAGTGAAGGGTTAGAAATAGTAAACAGGACTGGCGAGAGTTTTCTTGAGGCTGAAATATATCGGCTCAAGGGAGAACTACTAAAACAACAAATCAATGCTAAAAAAGTAAAAAATATTGAGGAAGATAGCGAGGTTGAGCGCTGTTTCATTCGCGCCATTGAACTTGCCAGAAATCAAGGATCAAAATCTTTAGAGTTGCGCTCAATCATGAGTTTATGTCGGTTGTGGACTGACCAAGGCAAAATTGAACAGTCACGGCAAATGCTGGCAGAAATCTACGCTTGGTTTACAGAGGGTCTGGATACAGTAGACTTACAGGAAGCTCAAACTTTGCTTAAAAATTTGTCACACAAAATAGTATAGTTTTTTGTCTATTTTTGTGTTAATCTTGTAAAATCATAATTTGTGCGTGCAAGCGCATACTTAACAGGTTAATTCCTCTCCTTTTACCGTTATCAAGTCGTCGAGTTTGGGTAATAAAATGAATACCAGCCAAAAGCAAACTTCTGAAACAGTCAGCACAGTATTTCCGCGGTCTGTCTTGTCAGTTAACCGAGAAGAGTTTGGGAAGCCGGAAGATAACCCCGATCCTCAATGTTCACCTCTTAAACTCATAGAAAAGGACGGAAAACCTTTACCAGAAGGGTTGCACGGTCATGTATTTATTATTTCGGCAGCCGGCTCCGTTGATTCTAAAAACAGCCCCAGCACAGATGTCGTTTTTCCGTCGGCAGATGGTTACACGCCTTTTTATAACGGCGATGGGATAATTTATCGTTTTGATTTTGACAATCTCCCTGAAGGCATTTTTGTTAATACTCGACTGGCTAAAACGCCCTGTTATTATGCTGATGTTGCTACCCAAAAGATTGCTCCTGACAGAAATAATCTGATTTTTGAAAATCGCGGGATTATGAGAATGTCTCTCCAATTAGGCATTCGTAACCAACTTAATACAGGTTTTCTTCCCTTAAAATTTTCTAACGGGGAACCTGACCGACTATTAGTTACATGGGATATCGGACGACCTTACGAAATCGATACAAAAACCTTAGAATTAGCGACACCAGTCGGTAAAAATGAAGAATGGCGTCCGCTAAATCCGCTTTTAGCAGATCTTCCTTTACAGCCTCCTTTTCCTTTTCCGTTAGTGCAGAGTTCGGCTCATCCTTGCTTTGATTACAAAACGGGAGAAATGTTTAACGTCAATAGTGGTCGATCTCTGTCTACATTTATTTCTCAGTTGCGACCGCTAATCTACGGAGTTCTCGATTTTATTAATATCTTCAAGAAACCTACCGATACTCCTCCGATCACAAAAACGCCTGCCTCTCCAAAAAACCTTTTTCAGGGGTTGTTAGAGACTGGCAAAAGGTTTGTGCAATGGCTCTACAATTTGCTGCAATTTTTTAACATTTTTAACAATTTTGTTGATATAGTCTGTTGGGATGGCACAGGAAATCTCAAAAAGTGGAATGTTACTTATAAAGGATGTCCGCTAAGAATTCAGCAAAGTATGCACCAAATCGGGCTGACAGAAAATTACGTGGTTTTAGTGGATACAGCTTTTAAGTTTCTCCTTGAAGAAATTTTGCCTGCTCCTTCTAAGAAAAAGTATGAAAATGTAGAAAAATTTTTGAGAAACTGGCTCGACCGTCCGCAACTACCTGATACATACGTCTATATTGTTAGCCGGGAAGATTTGAAAGAGGGACGAAAAAAGGTTGAAGCTAAGAAAGTTGTTATCCCCCGCGAGACCACCCATTTTTTAACAGATTATAGCGATAGTGGAAATAAAATTACCTTGCACATGGCTCATGTTTGTGCTTGGGATGTGGCGGAATGGATTCGTGCTATCGATTTCGATGATACCGACGAAAAACCCCTGTCAAATAAACTACCTCCCATGTACGGGATGACTGTGGGGCCATTGGATATTAGCCGTATGGGATGCTATGTCATTGATGCAGAAAACGCAAAGGTAGTAAGATCGGATCTAACCAGCGTTTATCAAGATAATTCCCCTGGTCAACAAGCAGAAAAGAAAGAGTTTTGTCAGTACACTTGGGGGCCGGCGCTTTATGCTTACCAGGACAACCAACCCACAGAAAAGTTTCAAGATATTTACTGGAGTTTTTTTGGTGCTTGGGAGGATATCTTAACGGAACACGGCTTAAAAATGTATGCACCTTATAAATATCGAGAGGTACCGGTACCAGAACTACTTGAACTTACCAAAAAAGGAATCAAGTCTAATTTATTGAGATTGCATATCAAACCTTTGGAAAGCGTGAAAGACGGTGAAAACAGATTAGAGATTCAAGATATTTATCAGTTTGAAACTGATTATTTTGTCAACTCACCTCAGTTCATCCCTTCCAAAACAGGAGTAGATGGTAGTTCTACGAATGGATACATTATGTGTGTTGTTTATCATGGCACAGACGATCAACCGGATAATGGCAATCAAATCTGGATTTTTGATGCGACAAATCTGAAACAAGGGCCCTTGTGTAAACTATGGCATCCTCAACTTAATTTTGGAATTACAGTACATACAACTTGGTTGCCAAAAATTGCTAAACGCACAGCAACTTACAATATTCCTGTTGAACAAGATTATCAAGATTTAGTTGCACAGCAGCCGGCAGAAATTCAAGAATTATTTGAGAAGGAAATTTACCCGCATTTTAAATCGAAAAACCCGTGAATGTGAAGCCCCACCAGGAGAAGAATAATAAATGGTGATGGTGTCTGTAGTCTCAAATACATTTTACTTGGATTTTTACTTGCCAGACAATCTCTCTTAAATTAGGGAAGTTTGGCAAGTAATTTTTTTAAATTTCTAATAGATATTGTATTAATTGCTGAACTCGGCTAAAGTTATCTGATGGGTGTTAACGTTATTGTTGCGTTAGCTTTCAAGTGACTTGTCCAGATTTAGAAAAAAAGGCTCTCTTTCTGTTTAATCAGCAGCATCTTTTATGACTCAACCAGCAAGTGTGTTTCCTCGTTCAGTTTTATCAGCAAATCGAGCAGAATTTGGAGGCAACAACGAAACGCAAAAGTCAAAACAACCTGCCCTAAATTTGCTTGTGAAAGATAAGGGAAAAATTCCTGAAGATTTGCAGGGTCATGTCTTTATTATCGGGCCGGTGGGGTCGGTAAATTCTCCGAATCAGCCAGGGACAGAAATTGTTTTTCCTTCCAGTGATGGCTCAACGGCTCTTTATAATGGCGATGGCATGGTTTATCGCTTAGATTTTAACGATCCTGCTGGGGGAGTGAAGTTTTCTTCTGCGTTGATGAAAACGTCCTGTTATTATGCTGATATCGCCACGTTTCGCCAAAAACAATTAAATTTTTACAATTTGGGGATTTTACGTTTTTCTGAAAAGTTGGGAGCTAGAAATCAGCTTAATACTGCTTTTTTACCAATGAAATTTTCTGAAGAGGAAGGATATCGTTTGCTGGCAACCTGGGATATAGGCAGACCTTACGAAATTGACCCTGAAACCCTGGAAGTTATCACGCCTGTAGGGAGTAATTCGGAGTGGCGTGCGATGAATCCTTTAATGGCACATTTACCTTTTCAACCGCCATTTCCTTTTCCTTTAGTGCAGAGTTCGGCTCATCCTTGTTTTGATTTTCACACAAAAGAAATGTTTACGGTTAATGCCGGCAGGTCTTTAACGACATTTCTCCCACAATTACGACCGGAAATTGATGGGGTGTTGGATTTTCTCAGCTCGATGTGTTCGATCGGACTTCACCCTCCCGAAGAGATCATGATCGAGGAACCGATAAAATCAGAAGAAGAGAAACAAGCAACCTCCGAAAATATTTTTGAGAAAATTATCGGTTTTTTCAAGCACTTAATTTTGGCAATCTACAATTTGCTCCAAGCGTTCAATCCGTTTAGCAATTTCACCTACTTAGTCCGCTGGGATGGTAAAGGAAATCTTCAAAGATGGCAATTGGTACAAGCAAATGGCTGTCCGGTAAAAATTGAACAAAGTCTACACCAACTTGCGATAACGGAAGATTATATTATCCTGATAGATACCGCTTTCAAATTGCTGATAGCAGAATTATTACCAGCGGGGTCAGGCAAAAAATATAAAAGTGTCAAGAAATTTTTAATAAATTTAATAGACCGGCAACAATTAGCAGACAATCGCGTTTATATTATTCGTCGGGATGCGCTAAAACCAGACAAGAAAAAAGTCCGGGTGCAAAAAGCGATAATTCCTCGCGGTACAAATCATTTTATTGCAGATTACAAAAATCCCAACCAAGAAATTACGCTCCACATGGCAAATATGGGTACTTGGGATGCGGCGGAGTGGATTCGAGATATTGATGAATCAGTGTTGACATCGAGCGAAATTGATAATTTAGAAAAACTTTATGGGGTGATTATGGGCCCAACGGATATAAGCCGACTTGGATGTCATATCGTTCATGGAGAAACTGGCGAATTAATCCGCTCGGATTTGACGGCTTTATACGAGGATTGCAGCCCAAATACATCTGAGGAAGAACCAGAGTTTAAAAAAGAGGACAAGGGTTATTCTCAGTATACTTGGGGACCCGCATTATTTACTTGTGCGGACACGTCAAAACCTTTGCAAGATATTTATTGGAGTTGTTTGGGATGTTGGCCGGAGTTACTCACAAAACACGGTTTGAAATTGTACAAAAACTATAAGTATCGAGACGTACCAGAAGATGAAGTTATTAACCTAACAAAAGAGGGAATTCAATCAAACTTACTTCGCTTGCATATTAAGCCATTAACCAGTGTTAGCGAGTCGGAAGGCCGTTTAGAAATTCAAGATGTCTATCAGTTTCCCAGTAATTCATTTGGGACTTCACCGCAATTTGTGCCCCGTGCTGGCGGGACTGGAGACTCAACGGATGGTTATCTTGTTTGTGTTGTGCATCATGGCACAGATGAGCAAACAGATAATGGTAATGAAATTTGGATTTTCGATGCCGCAAATCTCAAACAAGGGCCAGTTTGTCAGCTATGGCATCCACAACTTAAACTCGGTTTTACAGTACATACAACTTGGTTGCCAAAAATTGCTAAACGCACAGCAACTTACAATATTCCTGTTGAACAAGATTATCAAGATTTAGTTGCACAGCAGCCGGCAGAAATTCAAGAATTATTTGAGAAGGAAATTTACCCGCATTTTAAATCGAAAAACCTTTGAGTGCGAAGTGCGATAAAGACAGAATAAAAAATCATATCGTTGACAGTTGCATCGTCAGGTGATTTAACCTTTCTAGAATACTCTTGACACAGAGTCCGAGAATAGAGATCTGAATACAGGAAGATGCTACCGGATTTGATATTATTCAAAAATCAGCTACGATCGAGATATTAAAAATAGGTAAGCTACTATGATATCCACACTACCTATCGTTCATAGCGACCCCGACATTTTAGGGGGAACTCCTGTCTTTATGGGTACTCGCGTCCCGATGAAGACCCTGCTTGATTATCTCGAAGCTGGTGATTCGCTCAACGAGTTTCTCGACCATTTCCCTAGTGTCAGCCGCGAACAAGCGATTTCAGTTCTCCAATCGAGAAATTACCACGGCCCAAATGCCTGAATCCACGCCCAAATCAAGGATTTTGCCGATAAAAGCCGATCGCCCGCCACGAATCGCTAACTACAAATCAGCCCCACCCGCTAAAATTAAAAAATAGAGACGTAAATAGGCAGGCCCCGTCAATGATCCCAACAGTTATAGAACAATCCGGTCGTGGCGAACGCGCCTTTGACATTTACTCGCGACTTCTGCGCGATCGCATCGTCTTCTTGGGCCAACAGGTAGACTCAGACTTAGCTAACCTGATTGTTGCCCAATTACTATTTTTAGACGCTGAAGACCCAGAGAAAGATATCTACCTGTATATCAACTCCCCAGGGGGTTCGGTGACAGCAGGTATGGGCATTTTTGACACCATGAACCACATCCGCCCCGATGTGTGCACCATTTGTCTCGGTTTAGCCGCCAGCATGGGCGCTTTTCTGTTGAGTGCAGGCGCCAAAGGCAAGCGGATGAGTCTGCCTCATTCCCGGATTATGATCCACCAACCCCTAGGGGGAGCTCAGGGACAAGCAACGGATATTGAAATTCAGGCTAAAGAGATTTTGTACCACAAACGCCGCCTGAACGGATTTTTGGCAGATCATACCGGTCAGCCTCTGTCGCGCATTGAAGAAGATACCGAACGGGATTTCTTCATGTCTGCCGAAGAAGCAAAGGATTACGGTTTGGTGGATCAAGTGATCGATCGCCGTCCTTCTGCAACTCGCCCGATCGCCGCTGTCGTGTAAATTAAAAAGTTAAACGCGATCGCGATTTAGAGCCCCGACTTCTTGAAGGAGTGGGGGCTCTAAGTAGAAGGAAGAAGATGGATTTGAAGAAGGAAGAAGGAAGAAGACTTATGCAGTCAGCTTTTCGGTCATCCGTATTTTACGTTTAATTAAGTGGATTTACTTAACCAATAACTAATAACTAATAACTAATAACTAATAACCAATAACCAATAACTAATAACCAATAACTAATAACCAATAACTAATAACCAATAACTCATAACTAATAACTAATAATATCGTTTCCGGCTGCATCGGAATGATTTAACCTTACTAGAACGCAGAGAACACAGAGGGAGATAAGAGAGATGAATAATTCCGATGTTACCGGATTTGATATAACAAAGCGATCGCCCTTTTTGTTAAAAGAGCGATCGCCTAGTTTATTTATTCACCTGGCCGAAAACAGCCAGCCACTAACAGCAAATCTCAAGGTTAAAAAAAACCTTGGCTACCTCATTTTAGAAATCTTGCGGCAACAAAGAACTTAAACGATCCAACAACGGATCGGATTCCCGACGAGGAGTAACCTCAGCATCAGCAACTACATTCTTATCTGCTACAGACTCCGGCCCAACCCTGTCAGGCTCTACTACTTTGGAAACTTGAGCAAAAGAAACTTTAGCAAACTGGCTATTCACACTACCCTGCAACTGCGACAACTGCGTACTCAGTTGATTCATGTGATTTTGTAGTCCTTCCAAACGGCTTAATTCCTCAGCAGAAACATTGTGCTCGAACTCAGCAAATTTGACCGCCAGTTCAGCAATACGCTGTTCCAACCGCTGAAAGCTAGGTGTAGGACCAGCCGACTCAGACACCGACAAAAACTGCCACAAAGCTTGCTTGCAGAGATTGCTGAAAGTCTGATATTTAGTCAAAGCCAGCTCTTTTTCAATAGCGGCCAACAAAGTTTGATCGGCTGCATCTTCCGTAAACGCCACCGAGAAATTCGCCTTATTTTTTGCCCAAAGTGCCATAGGGTTGAAGCCTTAATGCGTTACTTAATAGTGGCTAGCTGAGCCTCAGCATATATAAACTGTCCCAAAGCATTTGCTTTCCGAGAAGGTTGAGCCAAGTGAGCCTTGAGATTAGCTTCTTTGAGCAAGGGTTGGAGAACTTCCCAGAAAAACTCGCCGCCCCCACCAGTCAGAACCACATCCGTCACCCGTTCTGGTAGCCACTGCACCAAACGCTCGGATAATTCGTTAGCGAAAGTCTCGCGCAAATCCTTAATAATCGGATCTAAATTAGTTGGCTTAGTAGCTCCTCTAGGACGATATAAACGCTGGCCTTCCGGCTTGTTAACCGCTTCTAGTAAAGACAGAGATTGAGCATCTGCCCCTGGAATTTTGGAGGCGACTTGTTCGTAGAACTTATTCATGGCGAAAGAATCGCTTTTAGAAGCAGCCCTAGCAAACCGGAAACGATCGACCATCAACAAATCAGTAGTTTGATGTCCGATATCGACTACAGCCACCGATAGTTCTGGCAACTCCGGCGAAAACTCCTTATTGTCTTGAGCTTCGCACCAAATCAGACTGCCGAACCCTTCGGGCATCACCCAAACGTGGCTGATATTAATATCCACGCGCTCGCCCCGGTAAACCATCAGGTGCGGAGAGCGCAGTTGGCTGACAATTTCTTCCTTTTCCTTCTCAAACTGATCCTGGGAATAAAAGGGCAAACCTAGCACAACGGCTATGTCGCCTTTCATCTGGAAATATCCAGCACAGGAAAACACCTTAACTAAGGCATCTACTACTTTAGACTGGTCGGCGCCGCCGAGATTAGCGCCAAAATCCGCAGCCAGTTGGCCGATAGCGTAACCCTTGCCCTGATACTCCAGCCACATATCCAACAGAGGGTCTGTTGCTTTGGACTCAAAGCTACCGCCCCGTACCTTTTCTACTGGCATAGAAGCCACGTTGGCGGGGATAAAAATAACACCATTGGGATTGCGGCTCACGCAGGCCTTAGTTGCCGTCCGACCCAAATCAGCACTAATAATCGATTTGTGAGAAGCGATCTTAGTCTGTTGCGTCAACATAGCAGAATTAGGAACAAGCTGTCTAGTTGTCATAAAAAATACTCGGTAAGTGGGAAACTCAGTGGCTTCAGCCCTGAGATGGAAACGACCCGGCGGTTTCAACCGCCTTGAATCCCCTTGCGGGGTTGGAGGGGTATGGTTGCCCCTCCGGTTTTCTCTTGCGAGTAATGTTAGCTTCGCCAAAGTTATAAGGGCTTGTTAAGCTTGCAACACTGTTCCAGTGACTTTAGAACTGTTTAATTGCAAACGACAGAGCAGGGGACTAGCTTCGCATCCCAGGGTGTCGTGACCCAAATAACCTAGTCAGTTAAGACTGAGGCTGGTCAGAATAGCTTGCTTCGAGACTTGCTCTTACAAGCGAGCGTGTCTTTAGACCTGAGTTCCTGACTGAAACGTTTTACCTCACTGAGCCTCACCATTATCATGCCTTATCCCTGGACACTGCCACGCTTAAAGACAGTGGGTTTTGCCGCGATTTTTCTAACTTTACCTAGATCGGCATTCAAATCAGCACCAAACATTATATTCGGGACGATCGCCTTTTATGAATTTAGATTTAGATTCTAGATATTACGGGCTACTCCACGGATTCATCTGGGCCCTGTTGTCGCCCGGATGCTTGATTGTCAGTTTTATTTTCCATCGTCTTGACCATACCCTGTTGCCTGAGAGGGCATTGTTAAGTTACATTTAGTTAAGATTCTGAGTGTTAAGTTTGCTCCCACTCCTTCGACACCGCGATCTTACCTGATTTGTCCACAATTCTAGACCCTCATAATTTATGAAAATTTCTTGGCGAACTATACTACTTTGGACTCTACCCGCCCTAGTCATCGGGTTCTTCCTGTGGCAAGGCGCTTTTGCACCCTCGCCTGCAGAAATGACCAAGAACACCGCCAGCACCCGCCTCAGCTACGGTAGATTCTTAGATTACTTAAACGCCGGTCGAGTCACCAGCGTAGACCTTTACGATGCAGGTCGGACGGCCATTGTCGAAGCTGTCGATCCCGAACTGGACAATCACGTACAGCGGTGGCGAGTGGATTTACCCTCCAATGCCCCAGAATTGGTTTCCCGACTCAGAGACTCCCAAATCAGCTTCGACACTCACCCCCTGCGTAACGACAGCGCTGTGTGGGGACTCTTAGGCAATCTCGTGTTTCCTCTGCTATTAGTGGGAGGGCTGTTTTTTCTGTTCCGCCGCAACGGTGGTAACGTTCCCGGTGGCCCTGGTCAAGCGATGAATTTTGGTAAGTCCAAAGCTCGCTTTCAAATGGAAGCCAAAACAGGCGTGTTGTTCGATGATGTAGCCGGCGTTGAAGAAGCAAAAGAAGAACTCGCCGAAGTCGTCACATTCCTGAAAAAACCAGAACGGTTCACCGCAGTGGGAGCGAAAATTCCCAAGGGTGTACTGCTAGTTGGCCCTCCCGGAACAGGTAAAACTATGCTCGCAAAAGCGATCGCAGGGGAAGCCGGCGTACCTTTCTTCAGCATCTCCGGTTCGGAATTTGTGGAAATGTTCGTAGGTGTGGGTGCTTCCCGCGTCCGAGACTTGTTTAAGAAAGCCAAGGAAAATGCTCCTTGTATCATTTTTATTGATGAAATTGATGCCGTGGGCCGTCAGCGCGGTTCCGGTATCGGCGGCGGTAATGATGAGCGGGAACAAACCCTCAACCAGTTGCTGACGGAAATGGACGGTTTTGAGGGCAATACTGGGATTATCATCATTGCGGCCACAAACCGTCCTGACGTGCTCGACTCTGCTTTGCTGCGGCCGGGACGTTTTGACCGCCAAGTGAGCGTAGATACGCCTGATATCAAGGGCAGGTTGGAGATTTTGGGGGTACACGCACGCAACAAGAAGTTGTCGGCTGAGATTTCCTTGGATGCGATCGCCCGTCGGACTCCTGGTTTTACCGGGGCTGATTTGGCAAACTTGCTCAACGAGGCTGCGATTTTAACTGCCCGTCGCCGGAAAGAAGCGATTACGATGCTGGAAATTGACGATGCAGTCGATCGCGTAGTCGCAGGTATGGAAGGCACTCCCTTGGTGGACAGCAAGAGCAAACGCTTAATTGCATACCATGAAATCGGTCACGCGATCGTCGGTACGGTGATTCAAGCCCACGATCCCGTGCAAAAAGTAACTTTAGTCCCTCGCGGACAAGCCCGTGGTTTAACATGGTTTATGCCTAGCGAAGACCAAGGTTTGATTTCGCGATCGCAAATTTTGGCACGGATTAGCGGTGCTTTGGGAGGCCGCGCGGCCGAAGAAGTAGTTTTCGGCGATGCCGAAGTAACCACCGGTGCGGGTAACGACTTGCAGCAAGTCAGCGGTATGGCGCGCCAAATGGTAACTCGCTACGGAATGTCTGACTTGGGCCCGATCGCCCTAGAAGCTCAACAAAGTGAAATTTTCCTCGGCCGCGACTACACAGCGCGATCGGAATATTCCGAAGAAATAGCCTCTCGGATTGACGGACAAGTTCGAGCAATTGTGGATCATTGCTACAATGATGCCCGCCGAATTATTCGGGAAAATCGCACAGTAATCGATCGCCTAGTTGATTTGTTGATTGAAAAAGAAACCATCGACGGTGAAGAATTCCGGCAAATAGTGGCTGAA
>NZ_JAHRFC010000092.1:0-16781 GCF_020883015.1 Microcoleus sp. CAWBG640 | reverse complement strand
ACGATCGCCTGATTGTCGGTACGATCGCCTGATTGTCGGTACGATCGCCTGATTGTCGGTATGATCGAATCAATGACGTGGCGATCGACTGACTGACTCTTTTAAGATACAAGGGGCGGGTTTTACCAACCATTAATGACAAAAATCGACCAACCTCAAAAACCCGCCCCACCCCAACGACAAATCGCCATTCCAAATTAAGGTTGATGTGGGACATCGATGTGGTGGGGGCGGGTTTATCTAGATGGTTTGTCAGACTCAAATATTATCTGTAAAACCCGCCCCTACAGGTAATATCTATTTAATCGTGGGTTATTGGTGTGGTGGGGGCGGGTTTATCTAGATTGTTTGTCAGACTCAAATATTATCTGTAAAACCCGCCCCTACAGGTAATATCTATTCGATGGTGCGACATCGCTCTCTGCGTTCTCTGCGCCCTCTGTGGTTAAAAAAAATCCGGTTATATAGACATAGAGATAACATACTGTTTCAACACAGGATTCAAACTAAACAAAATTATCTTTTCCTCTTCTACAACATCCAATAAAAACCGACTTCCAAGCGATCGCACTGCATTAACTATTTCAGACGGCGAAAACGGTATTTGGTTAAAAAAATGAGACACAGCAACAGGTTCAGCTTGATTAGCCAGGTGAACCATCACCGCCAACTCTGCCGCAGTCAAACGCCCAAAAGGTTGAGATAATTGAAATTGCAACCCTTCATCTAAAATCGGCATTTCGCACTGCAAAAACTCCGAAACTCTCCCCCCAAATAACTCTCGAATCAGCGTTGCAGTCAACTCCAACCATAGGGGATTGCCTTGATAAATGTCAATCAAAGTTGACCATGTTTCCTCATCGGCTAACTTGTGCGATTTCAGAATCTCTTTAGCAGCTTCTCCCAAACTTCCCAATTCAAAACATCGCACGGGACGATCCTCTTTTGATAATCTGGCAATTTCTCTGGGTTTTTCCCAACTATTCAATATCAAACAACTTTGATGACAAACTTCGGCAATTAGTTTAAAAAATAACTGATAATCTTCATATCCAGTTTTATATTGTCCTGCGAGTTGTTGGCTGCTAAAAAGCATTTGCACGTCATCGAGGACAATCAGACATCGGTATTTTCGCAGGTAATCGAGGATTTGGGAAATTTTGGTTTCGATGTTTTGGGGAGTTTCTGATGTTTGGGAAAAGATTTGCAGCAGGTTGGTGAGGGTTGTTTCTAGAGTTGGGGAAAAGCGGAGGCTGCGATAGATGATGTAATCGAATTGGGTTTTGATTTGGTTGATTAGGCGGAGGGAGAGGGTTGTTTTGCCGATTCCGCTGATTCCGAGGAGTGCGATGAGGCGTGTGCGATCGTGTGTTATCCAGTTTTCGAGGGTGGAGAGTTCGGAAGTGCGATCGAAAAAGGTGAATATTTCGGGTGCGTCGCCTAAGTCTATGTGGAGTTGTTTGGGAGTTTGTTGGGGGTTTTGGGGTTCTGTTGGACTTCTCGCCCTTTCTTGACAAATATTGAGGTTGTTAATCGCTACATAATCTCTACCTACTCTACCGATGGCTGATGAAAAGTTATCAAATTTCGCTTTTTCTAATATTGCTCTAAAATTTCTTTTAGTAATATCTTCTCCCAATCCCTCTGAAAATATTTGCCATAATTCCGAACCGATATCTCTGGTATGGCCTTCACTGGAATGAGTCGCTTCAGCAATTTCTGGGTATGTCTGACCTTGGAATGTCCCTTCCAGGATAGCTTTTTGCAGATAGTCTATATGTTCTCCCGTCTTCGCGAAGATTAGTTCGTCCGCGAGTTTTAAGACTTCTGCGATTTCCATAGGTCAGTCGTGTGGTGCGATTTGTCGTATTATATCCGATCTTTCCGACATTTCCGACAAGGTTCCGACATTTCCGACATGATTCCGACATTTGCGATCGGGTGGTCTGGGAAAAGTCCCGATGTTGCCAACTGACTGCGCTTAGGTTTGGTTATAAAATATACCTTAATGACCGCAGTTGCTCTACGCCACGTAATCCTTAACTTTCCTAATAAATTAAAAAAGTATCATGACTGACACAATAGGCATAAATTTCATTCAAGCTCTTGAAAGAATGTTGGCGAATACTAAAAAGAAACCATTGGTATTTTTTGTAGTGGGTCGTACAGGATGGGGGAAATCTAGCACTGTCAACTCATTGGTGGGCAAAGAAGTATCTAAAGTTAATCGCTATAAGGCGGAAACAGCAGATGTTGTTGGATTTGATTTTGAGATAAATGGGGTTAAAGCTACTGTCTTTGACACTCCGGGTCTGTGTGATGGAAGTGGAAATGATGAAGCATACATAGACCTAATCCGTTCCAAAGTTCGTACTCCTGACTCTATGTTGTATGTTAGCAGACTAGATGAAACAAGATCGGAAAACGATCTACGAGCAATCAAAATTATTTCATACGCTTTGGGACCTATAGTTTGGCAATATGCTGTTATTGTTTTTACTTTTGCAAATAACATTGAACCCTGGGAATACCAAGAGCAATTGCGAATAAAAAAACAAATCATTCTACAAACCATAGCAGACGTAATAGGTGATGGTAATATGCCCGGTCAGATTCCAGTAGTTGCAATAGACAATAAACGCAAAACTACACCTGACGGTAAAGAATGGCTGGGAAATCTTTTTACAGCTATAGTAGATCGAGTATCTAAAGAAGGGACTGTTGCTCTCCTAGCTATGTTAACCGAACATATAACAAATCGAGTTAATCTTAATAAAAATCAAAAACAAATTATTAGAAGAAAATTTGTAGATGCAGTTCTTCAGTCTGGAGGAGCTGCTGCGGGAATTGGAATTACTGTTGCCGGACTTTTAAACGCTCCACTAACCATAGGTTTTTCAGTAGGTGGAATAGCAGGAACGCTCATAGCAGCATGGCTATGTAAGTATGATGCTGATTAAATTAGGATAAGATAGTTAAAAACCGATCGCCCTTATCTTCCCAAAGTGCGATCGCCATTAAGTTAATCATAAATTTCTCTCCGGTGTCCAATCTGATGAATAGTAATCACCCTTAAATCATCATCAAAAGAATAAATTACCCGATAATCACCCACTCTTAACTTAAAGAAACCAGCCAGATTAGCCGACAAAGGCATAGGAGTAATTTGTTCAAAATTTTCAGCCAACCAATTGATTTTATTACCTATACGCTCCTGTACAGCCTGAGTCAATCTTTCTTGGTTAACCAGAGCTTCTGCTGTCAACTCAACCGAATAGCTCATTACGATTTTATGCCGATTTTTTGATAAACTTCCCCTGGTTCGATCCTGTTTTCTCCTGCTTGTTTCCGCTTCATTGACTCTAACAATTTCAGCTTGACTTCTTCCTTAACTTCTAAACCTGCATCAGGATCGCCCAAATATTCTTCTAAGCACTGTTCAACGGTATGTCGAATCAAGTCCCGCAGTTGCTCAACTGTCATATCTTTGACTTGCATCTTAATCTCCTAGTTTGTGGGATTATCAATAAATAATAGCAACTTTAGTACAGTTGTCTCTGTAACTGAGCTATCCATTCCATGAATTTCGTTCCTGATTCACATATTCTTGAGCATCAATCCCATGCCAAATTTCCTTACCCAAACCTGACAATTCTAAAATACTGCGCTTGGGCTTAGGAATCATTCGTTGACGAATATGTGCAAACAATTCAGAGATGAGTCGCAGTTGCTCATCTGGTGTAAGTCTTAGAACCTGACTCAGTACCTCGCTATAAGTAGACATAGGCTTTATGTTGAGATTTTTTGGCTGATTGTTATTATAGCAATTTAGGAGCTAGGGAAATGCGATCGCCCTTATCTTCCCAAAGCGCGATCGCCTATCTTTCTTAAGCCTCAAACGGGTTAATCAGTGTGAGTTCAGCAATCCACCGAAAATCCCCTATATTTCTTGTTACTAAAGTTCTGTTATATACCAAAACTGTTGCCGCAATAATAGCATCCCCTAGTGTCATTCTCCTCATCTGTCGCAACAGGACTGTCCGATCGAGTACAGCGTTAGAAATCGGTAGAACCTCCACCACACCAAAAAACTCCTCAAAGTACAATCTATTTTCTTCAGTCAGTCTATGATAACCCAGCACTTCAACGTAACTTATTGCCGATACAACTATGTCATGTTCGCGAATAAACTGCCTAATCTGCGCGTGTTCTGGTTGAGAAGCGTAGATAATAATATTACTGTCAAGCAGCATTATTCATCCCTACCTGGAAGTGAACGATCTTGACGTAACTCTCGCTGCCATTCCACCGGATCGCTAATCTCAGCAAAGACATTACTTGCTGCAATCTTTTCCAATATTTCAACTATTCTCTGACGGCGGAACTCAGCACTTAAAGTCGATCGCTCTTCTTGTAAAGTAACGTAAACTCTGACAGGCAGATCGCCCTGTTTTGGAACCTCATTAGCCCATTCTAAAAGGTTTCCCTTCAATATAGCCTCAAATATTCGCTGCATAGCTAATATCCACTATTCTCTATTTTTATTATTATAGCTCTTGATGACTGCCTCGCCCCTTTTCTTCCCAAAGTACGATCGCCCTTATCTTCCCAAAGCGCGATCGCCCCTTTTTTACCTAATCAAATGGATTCAATATAGTTAACCCATTAACGCGCTTAAAATCCTTAGCATTCCGAGTCACCAAAACACATCCCTCAACTAAAGCACAGGCTGCAATTACACCATCACCTAATTTTAAGCGATAATCTCGGCGAATTTGGGCTGCACTATCTAAAACTGATTCTGTCAATGATACGCACTTAAGAAGCCTCAAAAATTCTCGCATCTCATTCGCTTGTTCTTCTGTCAATGCCGGGTAACAAAGTAACTCCACCCAACTAATTGGACAATAAAATGCCTCTGCATCTCCAGCTTCAATCTCATCAAATATAGACTGAACTTCTGGCCCATCATTGAAGTAGTAAATCAGGATGTTGGTATCGAGAAGATATTTATTAATCATCCCATTCTGCTCTAAGTTGCAACTGGAATTCCAAAGCATCCACACGTTTAGGCAAAAAACCTCGCCATCTCTTTAGATTTTTCCTCGGCAATCTTTCACTGCTACCCTGAGTTTGGGTTGTTACCCGATCGCACATCAATGCTGACAATACTTCTAAAAGCTGCTGTTGCTCGTCAGGAGTGAGACTTTGAGCCTGACTCAGTACCTCGCTATAAGTAGACATAGGCTTTATGTTGAGATTTTTTTGGCTAATTGTCATTATAGCAATTTAGGAGCTAGGGAAGTACGATCGCCCTTATCTTCCTAAAGTGCGATCGCCCCTACTTTCTTATTTAGTTAAGCCGTTGGATTATCTCCCCGATCGGGCTGATTGAGGAGGATGTCCAGAATGCGACGATTCTCAGTTTGGAGTCCGCGAATCTCTTCTTGTTGTTGGACAATAATTGTTTGTTGCTGTGCCATATTTGCTTGCTGTTGATCCATCCTTTGAAATAACTGCTGCCGTTCTTCCCTTGCTTCGGCTGCCACATTAGCTAAAGCTTGAATGACGCGGGCGTTACTTTCTACCATGCTAGCCAGACGATCTAGCTTATCATCATCCCAACGCTCTGTACTCATGGATTTTTTCCTTTACTCTACTTTTTAGGATAACTTCAATTTTAGTTATTTAGCTTCTGCTGTCAACTCAACCGAATAACTCATTACGATTTTAGACCAATTTTTTGATAGACTTCCCCAGGTTCGATGCTATTTTCTCCTGCTTGTTTCCGCTTCATTGACGCTAACAATTTCAGCTTGACTTCTTCCTTAACTTCTAAACCTGCATCAGGATCGCCCAAATATTCTTCTAAGCACTGTTCAACGGTATGCCGAATCAAGTCCCGCAGTTGCTCAACTGTCATATCAAGGATGAGACGGATCTGCCTTCAGCAACTCATAACATTGATCTGCTGTAGCTTGTACATTTGATGACAAAGCATTGTAACAATCCCAAAACTTTCGAGTAGTATAGTGCATTAAATTGCTCGATAATTACCACTCTCAAAATCTGCGATCGCCTCTGCTGCTAAAGCATCCAGTTTACCCTCAGCAATATCTCGATCTAACTGAACATCCCATCGTTGGTAATCCAAATTTAGAAACCACTCTAACAACTCTCCAATCTTGTTGGGCGGAAGTTGGAGAATCGCATTTTCTATCTGTTCAATAGTCAACATAGGCTATCTTAACTTACACTTTTACTTAGTTGATTATTGTAACACTACTTTGAGCCTCATCATCAGTATTTTCGTTTGAGTTGCTCAACGGTCGTTACCTTACTTGCTGCTACATCAGTTCGGGCTTTATTAAATGCTTGTAGAAAACCGGGAATTTTCAATAATTCGTTCGTAGCTTCATTGCTTTCACGTTCTGCTGCTTTCAGGAGAATATAGTCAGTCAATTTTTTTCTCCAAATAGCTTAAATTTGATTTCTTGGGAGGATATCCCCCGATCGCGACCAGCTTGGTAATCTTGCCAACCAGCCTCGCTCTCTGCTATTTCTTCTGCTGAAATTACTTCATCATCTTCGGCAACTTCTTCCCGTAACTGAATCATCTTTTTCAAGTCTTCTAATAACCGCAGTTGGTCTGCAATCGTGAGGCTTTTAACTTGATTCAATACATTGCTATAAGTAAACATAGACTTGGTTGTAAGAGTTTTTGCTTGTTCTCTATTATATCTAAATTTAAAGTTCTGGAAAAGCGATCGCCCTGATTTTCCCTGCATTGCGATCGCCCTTATCTTCCCAAAGTGCGATCGCCCTTTCCTTTCCAACACCCAACTAATTAACTCACTATATAAGCGGTTTTCTGAACCGATATCCATCAGGTTCTACAACCACAAATGCCCCTTTCAGTTCTACTTCAGAGTAATTTTCTATAACTCCTGCTAGTTCCTTGTGAACTTCATTCACCATTTTAGGTAAGACTCGAAGGTAAATCACACCTGTTGCGATCGCCCTCACAAAAACCAGATTTCCGTAATCTCTGTCTCGCGTAACCAGGATGCGATTTTCTGTTTGGGCTACTCTCAGTATTTCTTCATCACTTGCTTGCGCTAAACCCATTTGAGCAACAACAATTACATCATGTCCTGCATCAATCAAAAACTTTATGGTGACAGCATACACATCTTGGTCAATCAGAAATTTCATAATTTAAGCTAATGCCAAATGTACGTCTTCCGCCGCCACCAGTGCGATCGCATAACGCAAGCAAGCTCGAATATCATCCATTTCCAAATCGGGATAGTAATCTTGGATAATCTCTGCAAAAGAAAGCCCTTCATTTAGTAATTCGAGAACGCTCTGTACAGTAATGCGCGTACCCACTATGCAAGGCTTACCGAAGTGAATTTGAGGGTTGACGGAGATTCTGTCCATTTTGACCACGCAGCTTTATGTCTCTTCTATTTTAAGTCATCAGTTAGGCGATCGCAACCTATATTTTTTACCAAATGCGCCCTAATACACTTCACGACGATGAGCTATCACAGTCACAACCACCCGCTTTTGCTCCTCATCAATCTCATAAACAACCCGATAATCTCCAACGCGATAGCGATAGTATCCAGCTAAGTCGCCTTTGAGTTGCTTAATATTTGGATGACTGCGAGGGTCAGTTTTCAACATCTCAAAACATCGATCTAGCTTGCGTTGTAAAGAAGCTGATGCTTCTTCAAAAAACTCCTGAGCATCAAAGCTAAGAACGATTGAATAAAAATTCAGATTTTCATCAGTATTTTCGTTTGAGTTGCTCAACGGTCGTTACCTTACTTGCTGCTACATCAGTTCGGGCTTTATTAAAAGCTTCCAGAAAACCGGGAATTTTCAATAATTCGTTCGTAGCTTCATTGCTTTCACGTTCTGCTAAATAAGCTAAAAAATCAGCCACAACGAGCAGCCGTTCAGGAGATAAGCTATCTATCGATTGCTTAAGGTTCTGGCGAAGTTCTTGAGTTTTCATAGTTCATCGCTATTGAAAATTATTAGAGCTACCTTCCTGATTATACCAGATAGTCTGAAATTTCGCTCGTGCGATCGCCCTTTTATTTCCCAAAGTGCGATCGCCCTTTTATTTCCCAAAGTGCGATCGACCTAAATCTAACTCCCAGCAAATAAAAACTCAGTACCAACATTCCACCGACTACCATCGTGAACGAGTAAAGTTAACTCCGAAGCAGTAAACTCAAAAAAGATCGATCGCCCTTTGAACTCCAACCAAGCAGCATCAAAATTTGGCTTAGTTAAATCGCTAAACGCCACAGTCATATGCGGTACAAAAGAGCGAGTCTGAGAAACGCGATCGACAATTCCCAAATTTTCCCCGACATAACTCATCAAATCTGTTTGAAGTTCCAGCAATGCCGGCGACTTGACAACATCAACGTAAATGACGCGGGGCGCAAAAGCAGCAAAACCGGAGAGAGTAATCGGAATTGGTAAGCGCCCAGCAGCAAACCCCTTCAAACATTCCTCCAATTTGGGAACATCCGCCACAGCCCATTCAAAAGGAGGTTGCAGCGTGATGTGCGGTGGCGACTGCAAAGCGCGGCGGCTGTTGTAATGTTCCGCAAAATACTCTTTAATCTGAGTAATCTGCTGTTGAATCTCCAGAGGTGGCACCAAAGCAATGAAAAATCGCTGTTTTAATGGATTCATAGGATAACTCAATAAAGGATGCTGGAACATGGAACATAGAGGATTTGCGTGATGGCCCACTTGCCCGCTGACTCATTCCCAATCTAAGATCGAAAATAAAAAATCCCAAATAAAAAAATGCCTTGGTTTGTCAAAATTGAGCAAGGAATTGTCGAAAAGCCTGTATTTGACCAGTACGTGCCAGCTCACAGAGCTTATGTCCGAGACTTGATTTCAAAAGGACACCGAGCGAAAAGTGGCTACTGGGCAAGGAGAGGTGGCGGTATGTTGATGTTTGAGGCAGGTTCGATGGATGAGGCAAAGGCGATCGTCGCTCAAGACCCCCTGGTGAAGAACGGTTGCGTTAGTTATGAAATTTATCACTGGTGTGTGGTTGAAGAATAAATAACTGTGTTATACTCATAAATGAACTGGACCCACGCGATTACAACGCCCAAATCTTGTCAGGACCGGAAGGTAGCAGCAACACGGGATGCTTGTGATAGGCGTGGTATCCGGTTCACCCAGTTTTTTGAGGTGTAGCTTCTATGCCTGGTTTTGGAGATATTTTACAAAAAGCAGTTTACCTAGGCGTTGGGCTAGCTTCCTACGCTGGCGAAAAAGCAGGTAGCAAGCTAAATGAGTTGCGTGCTGAAGCTGAAAAGCTCTCGGAAGAATTGGTGAAGCGGGGCGAGATGTCCACGGAAGAAGCTCGTCGCTTTGTTGATGATATGGTGCAACAGGCTCAGCAGCAGCCCCAGTCAGTGGAACCGGCGGGGAATAAAAACACGACGGAACCGCGACGGATTGAGATTGTTTCTGAAGAAGACGCTTCGGCAAAAGATGCTAAAGAAGTTGACGGCGTGGACAAGCTGCGGGAACAGGTACAGAATTTACAAGACGAATTGCGACGGCTGAAGCGAGATTAAACCGCAAACAGTGCGATATCAAATCATAAAGGGAACTTAGAGTCAAGCTCTTGAGTTCCCTTTTTGAATATCTACCCCATAATCTCAAATCAAATGTGGACGGATCTGAGGCAAGAGGTAATAGAATTGTGAATAGGGTATCAGCACTTTGCAGTTTTTGCGTCAGTGCTGTGTAACTCACCATCAAATTCTTTCCAAGGACTAAAGTCCTCACTACAAACTGAAGTAACCTTACAAATTCATGGAAGATTGGTCAAAAGGTTTTTTTGAAGTAATCGAAAATGCTGCGTCTGAAGTAGAGCATTTTTTCACGGATATGAATGAAGATTTTGCTGAAATGCTGGAGGTGTTGACCAAGATTTCGGAAGAGTTTACAGAACAAGTACAGAATAATCTGATTAATGAGATAGATGGTTATTTCAATGAGTTGGATGGCTATTTCAATGAATTAATAGAACCGATTATTGAGGTTTACCGCGAATTCGAGCAGGATTTTGATGAGATAGATTCTTCTTTTGTGACTTATGTAGACCCTTCCCCGATACAACAGCAGGCTTGTCGCGGTTGTCGAAACTATCACGGTCAAGTTTATGGGGGAAATTTGTTGGTTTGTGCGATGCACCCTACTGGTGTGGAATCAGAAGTTTGTCCAGATTGGGAATCTGACGGCGATAATAATTTTTAATGGTTTTTGAGGGGTTAATGGCTTATGGTAATGTTAATTCAATCTCCGTCAAAAGTTTCTCTAGAAGACTTTTTGCTGCTTCCAGAAACTGAGCCGCCTAGCGAGTATTTTGATGGTCAAATTTATCAAAAAGATATGGCACAAGGAAAACATAGTACATTACAATTCGAGTTTTCATCTGTGATTAACCGAGTTGGCAAGCCACAGAAGTTAGCTTATGCGTTTCCTGAATTGCGCTGCACTTTTGGCGGACGTTCTATTGTTCCAGATATCGCAGTGTTCGAGTGGGATCGGATTCCTTTGAATACTCAGGGAGAAATTGAAAATAGGTTTGAAATTGCGCCGGATTGGATAATTGAGATTTTATCACCGGAGCAAACTTCTACTCGTGTGATTAATAAGATTCTGTTTTGCCTCAAAAATAACACTAAATTAGGTTGGCTGATTGACCCGGAAGAAAAATTAGTCATTGTATTTAAACCGCAGCAGCAACTTGAAATTAAAGAGAATGAAGATGTTTTACCTGTACTCGATGTGCTGTCTGGTTTGCAATTGTCGGCCGCCAATTTGTTTGATATGTTAAAGTTTTAATGAGAAATTAGTTACGGTTGAATCAGGATAATATTGCATCTAACTGTATTTAAAAGTGAATCTATCGATCGCCAATAATCCCCAATTCGGGTTTCCGAAAATGTCGCCATCGCTACAATTGCGGCCATATCAGCGAGTTGCGGTGGCTAATTGGTTTGCCAATCAGGGGCGTGGTACGCTGAAGATGGCTACGGGTAGCGGTAAGACGATTACTGCACTGGCGATCGCCACTGAATTATACCAAAAAATTAACCTGGAAGTCCTCCTGGTAATTTGTCCCTATTGCCATCTAGTGAGTCAGTGGGGGCGCGAATCGGAAAAATTTGGTTTAAAACCTATTTTGGCTTTTGAAGAAGGCCGCAGTTGGCAAAATCAATTAAGTACGGCTTTGTATGAAGTGCGATCGGGCGAGCGGCTATTTTTGACAATTATCACTACTAACGCCACATTAATGTCCGATAGCTTGCAATCTCAACTGCGCTATTTCCCAGAAAAAACCCTAATTATTGGAGACGAAGTTCACAACTTGGGCGCGCCCCGTTTAGGACAAAGTTTACCCCGGAATATTGGGCTACGCCTCGCCCTTTCCGCCACCCCAGAAAGATATTTTGACGAACAGGGAACCGAAGCTATTTTAGATTATTTCGGTCCTGTTTTGCAGCCGGAGCTCACCTTGCGAGATGCCATCCGCCAAAAAGCATTAGTACATTATCTATACTATCCCATTTTAGTAGAACTAACCGCCACCGAAAGTCGCAAATATTCCTACTTAACTAAAAAAATTGGCTGGGTACTTTCGGGAGATGAAAAAGTAGCAGAAAACGATGCTTTAACAACTTTATTAATCCAGAGAGCAAGGTTAATTGGAGCGGCTGGTAATAAGTTAATAGCTTTGCGAGAATTAATGATTCACCGTCTCGATACTGCACACACTTTATTCTACTGTGGCGACGGTGCGATGGAAGGGGCAACGCGCAAACATAACAACCGCCAACTAACAGAAACCACCAAGTTACTCGGTGCAGAATTAGGCTACCGAGTTAACACTTATACTGCCGCCACACCTTTAGCAGAAAGAGAACGATTGCGGCGACAATTTGAAACCGGAGAATTGCAAGGTTTGGTAGCAATTCGGTGTTTAGATGAAGGCGTTGACATTCCAGCAATTCGCAATGCCGTAATTTTAGCAAGCAGCAGCAATCCGCGTCAATTTATTCAGCGTCGCGGGCGAATTTTGCGGCCGCATCCGGGGAAGGAAAGGGCAACTTTATTTGACATGATAGTTTTGCCTCCCGATTTAGGTAGAGAAACTTTAGAAGTCGAACGCAATTTGCTCAGAAAAGAGTTAAAGCGGTTCTTAGAATTTGCCGATTTGGCCGACAATGCTGGGGAAGCTAGGGTGAAATTGCTACAACTTCAGAAGCGGTATGGTTTGTTAGATATTTGACATTTATTAGGGTTTGGTTTATGTTAATAAGTAGAATAAGAGAGAGGCGAACAATGCTTATAGAGTATACTGTTTAGCCCTTCATATTTTACCTAGATTTAAGTGATTTTACTGATAGTATAATTATTTTCAGCACTTCTTGAGTGGATTTTTTTAAGAATACAGAAAAAGTTGAGGTTTAATTTGATGGAAAACTTGAGAGAAAGTTGGATAGAAAATCAGAGCAGTACATATAAATATGGAAACAGCCAGACTCCGACAATATCAACAGAAATATTAGCCGAAAAGCGCTCTCCTTATCAAATAGAAAACAATCTCAGCGACGTACAGGAACCGATTATTAGCGCGCCGCCGGAAGTGCGGCAAATTATTGAGCGGGTATTGGAAATTGAGAAAGATAAGCTATACATGAAATCTCCCCGCTATATCAGCGATGACATTTTGAAAATAATTAAGGAAGCGGTTATATGAAGTTAATTTCCCTTGTTTTGTGCAATTTTCGACAGTTTTATGGCAAAACTCCCGAAATTAAGCTGGCTGGTGGCGAGCAAAATACTACCGTGATTCACGGCAATAATGGATCGGGAAAAACTGCTTTAATGAATGCGTTTACCTGGGTACTTTACGAAAAATTTAGCGCGGCTTTTGCTGCGAAAGAGCAATTAGTAAACAAGCGCGCTCTAGCTGAGGCAGAAATAGGGAAAAAAGTATCTTGCTGGGCAGAAATTGTGTTTGAACACGACAGCACCCGCTACAAAGCCCATCGTATTTGTCGCGCTTACAAGAGTGAAAACTCGGTTGAACTAAGCGACAGCGAATTGTCGCTGACTGTAGCCAAAGATGACGGGCGCTGGATACCGACGGCGCAGCACGCTGAGGATATTATCGGACGGATTTTGCCGGAAAGTTTGCATCAATATTTCTTTTTTGATGGAGAAAGAATCGAACAAATTGTCCGACAAGACAACAAGGCAGAAATTGCTGAAGCTACTAAGGAGTTGGTGGGCGTAGAAGTGTTGAATCGTTCGATTCGGCATTTAGGAGATGCCAAAAAGTCTTTAGAAACTGATTTAAAAATAGTTGGCAATGCCGAAAGCAAAAAAATATTAACTGATAAAGATAAATGCGAATTAGAAATTGAAAAACTTGCCAAGCGTCAAGTCGAGATTGAGGGTGAGTTGGCGAGTCAAGGGGAGTTAAAAAGAGCCATTAGCGGGAATTTGCTGGAGCTCAGCGGTGCTGGGGAAATGCAAAGGCTTCGAGATGAATTGGAAATGCAGAAAGCTTTGCTGAAACAACAGATTAGCAGGTGTTTAGATGCTATTAAACGCTCGGTTTCTGTGCGGGGTTATGTGGTATTTTTATCGGAAGCGGCGACGGATTTTCAAGCAATTGTTGGAGGTTTGCGAACAAAAGGTGAGTTGCTGTCGGGGATTCAGCAGCCGTTTCTGTCAGAGTTGTTAGCGAGGGAAAGGTGCATCTGTGGTGCGGAATTAATCGAGGGTTCGGAAGCTCATGCAGAGGTGAGTGGCTGGATGGATAAAGCGGGGGTTGGTGATGTGGAAGAAACTACGATTCGGATTAGCGATCGCGTTCATGAAATCGACAGACAAATTGCTGATTTTTGGGAAGAGGTTGATAATCATCAAGCTAATATTAAGGCCAGCAGAAGCGAACTTTCTAGGGTGGAAAATCAGTTAGATGATATTCACAATAAGCTGCGAAATTATCCTGACACCGATGTCAGTGGCTTGCAAAAGCGCTTGGATGAAATTGAAATTGCCATTGGCGATTTGCACCGGGAAACTGGCTTTAACCAGCAGCAAATTGAGAGTGCGAGGGCGCAGATGGCGAGTTTAAATAAGCAAATTGACAAGCAGCAAATGAATGAGGAGAAGCAAATTTTGGCTCAGCGGCGGATTGCTGCTACTCAGGATGCGATCGATCGCCTAACTGAAGTGCGATCGCGTTTGGAAAAGCAGTTTTGTTCTCAGCTAGAAAACCGAATTCAAGATATTTTTAGTCAAATTTCTTTTACTCCTTATATTCCAAAATTAAGCGATAAATACGAATTGACATTAGTAGAAAATACTTCGGGTAAACCAGCTTTGGTTGCTGCTTCTACTGGGGAAAATCAAATTCTCAGTTTGTCGTTTATTGGGGGAATTATTGAGGGGGTGCGGGAGTGGAGTCAAAAAAATACTTTGATGGGCCCGGATAGCAGTACATTTCCCATTGTCATGGATTCTCCCTTTGGTAGTTTGGACGAAATTTATCGGAAACAAATTGCGAATAAGTTGCCGAAATTAGCAAATCAATTAATAGTTTTAGTAACTAAAACTCAGTGGCGGGGGGAAGTAGCCCAAGAGATGGAAGGCTGCATCGGTAGAGAATATGTACTTGTATACAATTCTCCGAAAGCTGATTGTGAAGAAGATGCGATCGAACTGGGTGGGATGCGCTATCCTTTAGTTAGGCACTGTCCCAATGAGTTTGAATATACGGAAATTTTAGAGGTGGATTATGGCTTCTAATTCGGGAATTACACAGGTTTTGGAAACCGATATTTGGGTAAAAGCGACATGGGGAGAGTTTCTAGCCTTCGCTGAGGATTCAGCTTGGGAAAAAGGCAATTTTTATTACGATCGAGAACAAATGAGGATAGAAATGTCACCAGTAGGGCTATTGCACGCGCGTCATAATTCAATTATCCCGTATGTAGTTATTCTGTTTGCTGCATTGAAAAATATCCGAGTAGTTCAATTTGCTAATGCCAGTTTCCGCAAAGTAGGTATTCGTGAGTTTCAACCCGATCTAGCTTACTACATAGGTTCGGATTTGAGGGTTCCTCCTAATGACAGTAATTCACCTGTTAATTTGAATGAATACGATCCGCCTAATTTGGTAATAGAAATTGGCGCATCTTCTTTTAGTGATGATTTGGGTAACAAGCGGTTGCTTTATGAAGACGCAGGAATTAGCGAATATTGGGTTGAACGTGCAAACACGCGGGAGGTTTTTGCCTTTGCAATTAATGGCGGAGGTAGTGGCAGGATTCAACAGTCGCGGGTTTTACCTGGGCTAGAAATCGCGTTAGTTGAGGAAGCTTTGAATCGGAGTCAAACTCAAGATGATGGAGAAATTAATCGCTGGTTGATTCAAAATTTTAGTCAAGGTTAAAGGAGTGTTAGAGGTGGGGAAAGAGTATCATAAGTTGGTGCGCGATCGCATTCCTGAAATTATTCGAGAAAATGGTATTGAATGCGAAGTTACTGTTTTGTCCGAAGCCGAATACTGTCAAGCTTTGCGGCAGAAATTGATGGAAGAAGCTGGGGAAGTGGCGGAGGCTGAGGGGGAAGATTTGGTGGCGGAATTGGCTGATTTGTATGAGGTGATCGATGCGCTGATGGCGAGTAGTGGCATTTCGGGCGATCGCATTTTGAAAGCACAAGTCAAGCGCCGGGAAGAAAGAGGCGGTTTTGCACAAAAAATAATGTTGTTGCGGACATTGTGAGTAATCTGAATACTAAATTTATCATTATAATTTGACGATTGGTTTTGCCAAAATATATAATAGTTAAAAACTACAAATTATGGCAATGGCTGCTAACAAAATTAGAATTGCTAAAGATAAAGCGGAGTTAGTCAAATCTTTAACTTTATCTGATAACAACACTGGTCCTTTCCAGACTTACGCCGATGTCATCGCCTTTGCTGCATCCTTGGGAAATAAGCGGAAAAAACGTTTACGTTTGGGGGAAATTTCTAAACGAGAACCGGGGGCGATCGATGTTGATATTTTTGTGTCTAGGGGTTACGATATGGTGATTAAGTTAATTGCGATCGCCGAAACTAAAAATCCTCAAATTCTCTCCCATCTCGACGGAGAATTGGAAGCACAACGCTTGCAAATTTTTGAAGAATATGCTAACGGCGGGCTGGAAATATTGCGAGAAGAGTTTCGGGGTGCGGCGGATTATACAGACAGACTGTTGTTATTTTTAATCACGGAAAAAGATAATCAACATCGGTCAAATGAAGAATTCGATTTAAGCAAGTTCTTATTCTAATAGCTTTTCAATGAATCACCTACCAGAAAATATCATCAACAGATGCTTCAAGCAATCTGCAAAGATTTTCGCCTACAGCTACTTAGCATTAATTATTGGCTATTTAATTTTCAAACTAATATTTTGGGATCGGCTCTGGGTTATAGCCTTGATTAGCACTTTTATACCCTTGATTTTTTTCCCAACTTTCCTGCTTCCCATCATCGGATTCTCAATTATCCAAAAAAGATGGTTTACGATAATTTCGGCGATCGCCTGTATTATCCTCATAAGTTGGCTGCACGTCAAATACTTTTCTCCCGCACGAGTCAACATCACAAATTCGCAGCCCGGTCTCAAAATTTTATCCCATAACCTCG
>NZ_JAHRFC010000091.1:0-16812 GCF_020883015.1 Microcoleus sp. CAWBG640 | reverse complement strand
GATAGGTGCGAGGGACTAAAGTTCCTGAAAAATTGCGCCGCGCTGTTGTAGATTCACTTTCATCTCCTCGGAAAGTCCTGAATTATTTCCAAATCTGGCTGACTCAACCTTCGCACCGCCCAGATTCGTATTGGTTAAGTTTACTTCCACTAGATTTGCATTTTCCAAATTCGCGCCACTGAGGTTAGCCAAAGCTAGACTTGCTTTATACAAATCTGCACCTTTCAAATCGGCATTTCCGAAGAAAGCGCCACTCAAATCTGCACCGCTGAATTTGGCATTTTGGAGGTTGGCTTCGCTGAAATCAGCGTCGCTTAAGTCTGCACCCCGGAAATTGGCGCGATCGAGATTTGCACTACTAAAATCCACTGCATTCAAAGTCGTTCCCCGCAGGTTAGCACCCGCGAAATCCTCTGCTGGATTAAGATTGGCGATTTTTGCTAATTCCGCAAAGTCTGCTGTTTCAGCGGAGATAATACGATCGACCATTTCCTGCAATAGCGATTCCTCAGTTTGCGGAACAATTTCCACATCGCGCCTTTTCAACGCCGATGAATCGTCACACAATATGGCAAAACTCAGAGCTGGCTGGAGTTGATTTGTTGCCAAATATAATGTCAGGATTCTTTCTAAAATTGAATGTTGATTTGGGGTAATGTCGTGGGGCCACAAACCTTCGGCATCTGTGACATAAATATCTTCTTTTGCAACTTTAAAAACTGCTTCAATCCTAAAATTTGGTGCTGTTAATTCTCCTATTTTCGCACTTTTTAGCAACCCTTTTAATAGAGGATTTCCGCGTTTAACTTCAAATTTCCAAGCAGGTTCTGTATCGTCTCCCATGAGGGAAGCGTGGCAAAATGTGTAGTCCGTTTCATCTGTTTCTTCCCGATCGCTGGCTCCCTCGCCCCGCTGATTTTCTGGCTTTTTTTCTATGGGCAATAGCTTGAAATCACCGGCTAACTGACACGCTCCCAGGGGAATTTCGGTGTTTGCCAAATTTAATTTGAGCGTACCTGATTGTAGTCCAAATTTGACCATGCCACCGAGCAAAGGTTGCCAATGTTCGTTAAAATTGAGGCTGACGTAAAGGTCTAGGTGCTGGGTTGCTGTTGCAGCAGATGATACTGGAATTGCTTCTAATTGCATCCACAAGCAATCTGGATATTTGTTATGAGAATCTAGCGATCGCATATCGGGTAGAATTGCTGGCGCTACCAGCTTGTAATTAAAAATTTTATTACTGTCTAATCCCTAATCTATCACAATGGAGCATTTTTTTCTAGGTTGAATTTGTAAACTTTGTTGGATTTTCAGGACTTACGCAAAAAACCAGGTTTTTGAGAAAAAAACGATGATTGTGTAGGGGTAGTGCCAAGAATGCCCACCCCCCTCATATCAGTTTTTTATGAGGCTGCTCCTGAATCTGATCCCCCCTAGCCCCCCTGGTGGGAGGGGGGGACAAGATTCTTCTCAAAGTCCCCCTTGCTTTCGGGGGATGCGAGGGGGATCTAGATCTGTGCAACTTCACATTAAATTGGTATCATATCAATTCCGGTTGTATCGGAATGATTTAACCGCGAAGGCGCTTATGACGCGAAGGAAGATAAGAGAGAGTCCAAGAGGGCCGGCACGGGGGCACGGCACGGCCCATACCAACAATCAAACAGCCCTGCTGGCGAGGGAGGATGGGGGAAATTCGGGAAAAAGCAAGAGTGGTGATACAGCAAGATGTTTAGCCATTGAGATAGGATCGCGAAATACTAAAGACAAATCCAGAAAATTCTACTCAAAAATTCCGCCACCCTCCATTAACTCAATTTTTAACCCTTCAGAAAGACCCAAACAACCAGCAAACTTGGCATTTTTTACCACAATATTTTTCAAATCCGCACGGCTCAAATCAGCACCATTCAAATTGGCACCGCTCAAATTAACACCGCTCATATCAGAATTTCGGAAATCAGCACCCTGCAAATTGGCACCAGCCAAATTCGCATTGGGTAAATAAGCACTGCTCAAATTTGCGTTAGTTAAATTGGCATTTTCCAAATTAGCCCGTGGCAACTTTGTCCGCAAGTCAGCACCGCTCAAATCAGCATCATTGAGTTCGCTATCGCGCAAATTAGCATTGCATAAAGTAGCATTAATTAACAGAGCACCGCTCAGCAAAGCACCGCTGAGATCTGCTAGGGTAAAATCAACACCGCTGAGGTTTGCATTCCGCAAATTTGCTCCGGCAAAATCAGCATATTGCAAGTCAAAATTACTTAAATCTTCTCCGGCAAAATCTTCCACCGGATTCAAACCAACCATTTCTGCAAGTTGTACAAAATCGTTATTTTCCTGACTTAAAAACAGTTGTCGCACGATCGCCAATTGTTGCTGTCGGTAGTAGTTAGCTTGCTCGTAATTTGCTAAATACTTGTAAGCTAGCTTCAAATTCTTGAGGGCGTGGCGTTCAATGCGATCGTCGGAGCTCGCGCGGGCGAGCTCCAACTGCTGATGATAGCACTGGAGCGCACCAGGCAAATCTCCTTTGGCATCGAAAGCTAAGGCCAAATTACCCAAAGCTTCTTCTTCCCCGCGATTGTCTCCCGTTTCGCGCGCGATCGCCAAACGCTGCTGCTGGTATTCAATCGCACCGTCAAAGTTCGACTGAGCACAGCAAGCATTGCCCAAATTGCCCAAAGCATTCGCCTCACCGCGGCGATCGCCAATTTCCCGCGCTAACCCATATTTCCCAGCGCCGCACCCGATCGACGTTTGTCATCGATTTCCCGATACAGACTCAGCGCCTGTCCCCAAGATTCCAGCGCTGCCTCAAATTCTCGTGCCTGATATTGGGAAATTCCCTGTTTGATTAGGTCATTAGCTTGTGGGGTCATAATTATAAAAATTAGTGAAATTTTTAAGTGACATCTCCCACATCAACTGAGTACAGTATGATGTGGGCTTCTTGCAGCCCGATGAAGGGTATGCAAAATTTCCTTTACGGTACTGTCATCCATAGTTCCTACTACAGAAAAATTCCCGTTACGGCGTTTTATACTGGGGAAAATGTCCAACCCCAGTTTCTTCAAGTTAATCGCGGCATTTATATCACGATCGACCATTAAAGAATGTTGTTCATCCCAATATTCTCGAATATTACAATCGGTGAAAACCATTTCATTCCGATAACACAGAAGCATTGAGGTGTATGCAGGTTTTTGCGAAACACAGAAGCATCTTCAAGCATTAACTGAATAAACCAACCATCAACCTTCCTAGTAACACTAGCTTGCTTGATGGTAAATCCATCAGGAATTGAGCGGTGCATCCGAACTTTTACGACACCTAACTTTGGCAATCGAACATACATCCAATTCTTGCGAACCAGTTTTATCCAATCACTGTTAGCCGTCGAAAAAGTCATCGTGCGATAATCGGCTTCAGTCTTGAATCGGGGCTTACCCGATCGCCCACCCTTGCTGTCCCCAGCGATCGACCGTTCAAAGGCTTTATCTACTCGCTTAGAAACATCTTGCAAGATGGTTGAGTCTACCTGTTTAAAATCTAGTAGATCGCCACTATGAAAGACTTTTACAAAATCCTTTTTAAGAATCGGCAATTGTTTTTTTTGTGAGTAGTAGTTGGGTTTTTCCCTAGGCGCAGAGATACTAACAATCAACGGACAAGCATTTACAGTAGTGCGGTTCATTTCCCACCAATCAAAACGATCGCCTAGCTGGCGATTATACCAGTAACGGCAAATCCTTAGCCAATGGTTAAGAGTGAGCTTTTGCTTGATGTCGGGATCAAACTGATACTGATATGTTGTCCTCATTGCGTTACGAACTTTACGCATTTATTGAGTAGGAAAATAGCATAAAATGCTGCACTGTGTCAAGCAATTGAATAATTATATTGAACAGTAAAATTAATTTATTAAATGCTGAAAAAAAAGCCAAAAAATAAAAATGCCAAAAAAATAGAGAGTCGCCTAAGCGACTCTCCTTGCCATCAGGGTGCATCTACATAACACAATATATCATATCTGCACTGAGGGGTCAACCCCCTTTTAAAAAAAATCACAGCCGAGAAATCGGGGATATATAGCAGTCGCCTTGGCGGCTAATGCGCTTGGCGACTGCAATATAGCAACTGCCAAGGCGATTAGGGCAGATTTTGTAGGGGCGGGTTCACCGATATCTTTCATCGGTATAGACAAATTCTATAAACCCGCCCCCACCCCACGACTTAACCACCCTGGCGGTTGCAATACAAACAAAACCCGCCGAAAGCGGGTTGAAGAATAGACATCTAAATTATTGTGGAACAGGCTGTTTAGGCCTGTTCAAAACCAACTGCTGAGGAGCAGTCTAATTATTTGGGACTAAGTGCTTTAGCCGTTGAGCTTGTTGGCTAGCAACTCATTGGTCAATTTGGGATCTGCCCTACCACCAGTCTCCTTCATCACCTTGCCGACAAAAAAGCCCAACAGCTTAGTTTTACCAGCCCGGTACTGTTCGAGCTCCTTGGGATTGGCTGCCAAAACAGCATCGATCGCCCGATCGATCGCACCAGTATCGGAAATTTGGATCAAACCCTTGCTCTCAACCAACTGTTGTGCAGAACCGCCCAAGGCTAGCAACTCCGGTAAAATATCCTTAGCGATTTTGCCACTGATCGTGCCTGTCTCAATTAGCTTCAGCAGTTGGGCCAAATTATCTGGTTTGAAAGGAATTTTAGCGATCGCCACTTGTTCGTTTTTGAGATAAGCAGTGATATCGCCCATCACCCAATTGGCAGCTTGCTTAGGCGCAGCGCCAGCGGCGATCGCCTCCTCAAAATACTCTGCTACTGCTTTGTCATCAGTCAACACCCGCGCGTCATAGGGAGAAAGACTCAGTTGAGTTTCGTAGCGATCGCGCTTTTCGGCCGGCAATTCTGGCAATTGAGCTTGCCAATCTGCCAACTGAGCCCTCGAAACCTCGATCGGAGGTAAATCCGGTTCCGGGAAATAGCGGTAATCGCTTGCCCCTTCCTTCATCCGCATACTAAAAGTACACTGTTTGCCCTCATCCCAAAGTCGCGTTTCTTGGAATATGGTTTCGCCGTTTTCCAAAGCTTCAATTTGGCGCTCGATCTCATAATCGATCGCCCGTTCGATCGCATTAAAAGAGTTCATATTTTTAATTTCCACTTTCGTGCCGAACTCTTTCCTACCCACCGGGCGCACCGAAATATTCACATCGCAGCGCAGGGAACCTTCCTGCATATTCCCGTCGCCCACACCAATATAGCGAACGATCCGGCGCAATTCTTGACCGTATTCCGCTGCTTCTGCGCCCGATCGCAAATCTGGTTCCGAGACAATTTCAATCAAAGGCACACCAGCGCGGTTGTAATCTACCATAGAATAAGTAGAACCGCTGAGTCGATCGCTGCCGCCGTGCACCAATTTTCCCGCATCTTCCTCCATGTGCAAGCGAGTGATCCCGATTTTTTTGCGAGTCGAATTGCCTGCTTCATCAACCAATTCAATTTCGAGCCAACCCTTAGTGGCGATCGGCAAATCAAACTGAGAAATTTGATAATTTTTCGGCAAATCCGGGTAAAAGTATTGCTTGCGATCGAACTTACTGTAAGGTGCGATTTCGCAGTTAAGTGCTAGCCCTGCTTTCACCGCATACTCCAGCACTTTCTCGTTTAGTACCGGCAACACTCCGGGCATTCCCATACAAATTGGGTCAATATTAGTGTTGGGAACACCACCAAATTCTGTGGAAGAACTCGAAAAAATTTTAGTCTTCGTACTCAATTGGCAGTGAGTTTCCAAACCAATAACGGCTTCGTACTCAGTTTTAACTTTTGCAGCAACAGTCATAAAAAAGTTCGGTAAGTGAGAAAAAGTGCGAGTTGTGAGAGCGAAGGAGGGAAACGACGCGGGTGGTTTTAACCACAGTAAATCTTTTTTTTCTATTACCACCTGGGGATTGTTTAGCGTGATGTACTTTTTCGATCGGCTTTCAATGGGAAAATTACCATCTCAAGCTACGCAATCCTGTAAGCATAATAGTTTGCTGCTATACAAATCCTAGACTTGTCTAGACATTTGCTTCTTACTTCAACGGGAGCATGGGAGCGGTTATCCCTTCGTAAGCTTTCACGATTTAGCCAACCGCGATCAATTAATTGCTCTTTCCATCCCCCCACGGGGTAATGCGCGCCATAGCTTAATTCAGTTTAAACTTTATTTTAGCTTTTGATTAACCAAAGCGATTGACCAGAGCTCAAGCACAACTCGCGCCCACAGCTTTTCGATCGCCCCCTGCTCCCTCACCACTTTTTGTAAAGATATGTTAAGATTTTTCAGACTCAGCCAGTGGTAAGGCGTTGCTAGGGGAAGTTCAGCGGGAGCAAACCGCAATTGCCGACCACTAGGCAAGTGTACCCTGTAGCCAGTGCCTGGTTAAGGGGTTCAATTAATGATTAAAAATGTAAAATTTAAGAGTAATACCAATTTTAAAAAAGAATGCAACAGTAGTCTTGTCCCTCCCCTTTATAAGGGGGGGTTAGGGGGGGTCAAAGATTGTTGCACGATTTTAGAGAAATGATATTAGTTGAAATTTATTCTTTAAATTATTAATTGATGACCAAAAAGTAACACTTCCCTAAACATCAAAAATATGCCTGAAATTCCTGTCGGAAGTGCCACACTGTTTCCCAACAGCATCACTGAGCTAGAGCAGGCGGAATCATCCCTAGAAATAGCTTGGGAAGAACTAGAAGCAGAAACAGCAAAAACTATCGATCTAATAGGGCAAATCAGTCCGGAACATTCACAGAGAATAGGCGAGCGACTTGCCACAGTCAAGCAACTGCGGCAACAGTTAAAAACCAAAATGAAACAAGCCACCTCGCGACTAGAGTTTCACCTGAACAACTCAGAGATGGCAGTTTTAGAATGGGATTGCCAATTTCGGATAGTTCAGTGGTCAGCCGGGGCAGAACGCATATTTGGCTGGAAAACTGCAGAAGTAATCGGGAAAAATTTTGAGGAATTATCAATAGTCTATGAAGCAGATTTAGAGCTAGTGAACTTAGTCACAAATAAACTATTAGAGGGGCGCGAACCCCGCAATATTTGCCACAACCGCAACTACACTAAAGATGGAGCGGTAATTCACTGTGAATGGAATAATTCAGCACAGACAGATGTAGAAGGAAAAGTAGTTTCGATTATCTCCTTTGCCCTAGATGTCACTGAACGTCACCGCACTCAAGAAGAACTGCGCAGGCGGGAAGAAGCTTTCAGCGCGATCGCCGAAAATGCCACCGATACCATCGCGCGGTTCGATCAAGAATTGCGCCACCTTTACGTCAACAAAGAAGTCCAACGAGCCACCGGAAAACCAGCTTCAGAATTTATCGGCAAAAGTAACCAAGAATTAGGAATGTCCCCCCAACTTTGCCATCTGTGGGACCAAGCTTGTCTGAAAGTTTTCCGCACCGGTCAACCAGAAACCATAGAATTTGACTTTCCTACTCCCGCAGGCAAAAAATATTATCAATGTCGAGTAATTCCCGAATTTACTCAAAATAATACCGTAGAAACAGTGCTAGGTATCGCCCGCGACATCACAGAACTCAAACAAGTAGAAGCCCAGTTGCGACAAAGTGAAGCTAAATTTAGGCACGTTGTTGAATCTAACATGATCGGCATCTTTTTTTGGGATATACACGGTGAAATTATAGACGCAAACGATGCTTTTTTAAACATGATTGGATACCCGCGAGAAGACCTGCAAAGCAGAAAATTGAACTGGAAAAAAATTACACCACCAGAATATCGCACCCAAGACGAAGCAAAAGTAGCAGAACTAAAAGTCACCAGCAAAGCTACTCCCTTTGAAAAAGAATACATCCGAGGAGACGGCAGTCGCGTTCATGTCCTGCTGGGGGCGGCATTTTCCGAAGATTCTCAGCAGTTTGGTGTCAGTTTTGTGCTGGACTTAACTCAGCGAAAACAGGCAGAAGCCGAACTGAAAAAACATCAAGAACTTTTGGAAAGTATCCTAAAAACTATTCCCAATTACCTTTACATTTATGATGTATTAGAAAAGAAAAATATTTATGCAAATCAAGCAGCATTATCTATATTTGGCTACTCTTCAGAAGAGTTGCAAAAAATGGGTAATGCAGCCCTGTCAACCTTAATTCATCCTGACGATATGTCAAAATTAATAGCTGGTATGCAGCGGCTAGCAAATAGCCCAAACATTCACGAAACAGATGATATAGACTACAGAATCCAACATAAAAATGGGGAATGGCGTTGGGTACACGATCGCTCTACAATTTTTAAAAGAACCCCAGACGGACAAATTAAACAAGTTATCGGCTCTGTACTCGATATCAGCGATCGCAAACAAGCCGAAGAATCATTAAAACAACAAAAAGAACTGCTGCAAACTATCTTCGACAACGTACCAGTCATGCTCGCATTCTTGGGCGACAGTGGTGAAATAGAGTGGGTAAACCGATACTGGGAACAAGTGCTCGGCTGGAGTTGTGAAGCAATGAAAGGCCGCGATATCTTTGCCGAATTTTATCCCGAACCAGAATACCGCCAATACGTTTTGGATGAAATCCAAGCAGCAAGTAAAAAGTGGGGCGACTTTAAAACTAGAGTTAGAGATGGGCGAATTATTGACACTTCATGGGCAAATATTCGTCTTTCCGACGGGAGATGTATCGGCATTGGTCAAGATATCACCGAACGCAAACGAGCGGAAGCTGAACTCCAAGAACTTAACGAAACTTTAGAAGCTCAAGTCGCCCAGCGTACCGCTGAACTAGAGACTTTTTTTGATGCTTTGCCCGATCGCATTTTTGTTGTAGAACGCGAAAATATGCGTCAGCCTTTTGTTAACCAATCTCTGGCAAAAATGGCTGGTTTCCCAAATAGAAAAGAGATGCAAGGAAAAACTGTTTTTGAATGTTTTCCACCAGAGCTATCCGAAAAGTTTTATGGAGAAAATATGCAAGTATTTGAATCTGGTGAAACTTTACATTTACAGGAAGAATTGAACTTGGAAGGGCGGACTCATTACTATGATACCTTGAAAATTCCCCTCAAAAATCCCGGAGGCGAAATTTATGCTTTAATTGGGACTTCTCGCGATATAACTGAGTTGGTTGAAACCAAAAAAGCTTTATCAGAACGCACAGAGCAATTAGAATTTGCCAATCAAGAACTAGAATCTTTTTCTTACTCTGTTTCCCACGACTTGCGCGCTCCTTTGCGACACATTTCAGGTTTTGTCAATGCCTTGAAACAGCGACTACAATCAATGGATGTTCTGGGCGATCGTAAAATAGTTCATTATCTGCAAGTAATTGATGACAGTAGCCAAAAAATGAGTCTGTTGATTGACGGTTTGCTAACACTTTCGCGGGTAGGGCGCACCGAGTTAATCCAAATTCCGATCGACGTCACCGAGTTGGTACAAACTGCGATTAAATTGGCTCAACCCCGAACAGTCACAAATTTGACCCAAACTCCCCAAACCGTTCAATTTGAAATCGGAGATTTACCTGTTGTGACGGGAGATCCTACCTTACTCCAACAGGTGTTCAGCAACTTGATTAGCAATGCAGTCAAGTTTAGTCGCGGACGCAATCCAGCTACAATAGTTATTGATGCCCTACCAGATGGAACAATTTTTGTCAAGGATAATGGTGTGGGTTTTGAGATGGAATATGCCGATCAACTATTTGCAGCCTTTGGGAGATTGCACTCCCAGAGAGAATTTGAAGGCACTGGCATCGGTTTAGCGATCGCCTGGCGGATTATTCATCGCCACGGCGGTACAATTTGGGCCGAAAGCACACCCGATGCAGGAGCAACATTTTACTTTAAACTCAATTAAACAGTCTCAACCTTTTTTCCGGTCTAGGACGAGCTTATTTCATTTGTAAACAATATTTTTTAAAGCCGTACCACAGGATGCAAAGCAAAAGCACAGAGAACATAAAGAGAAGTTCACAAATCATTTAAGATTGCTATATACTATTACATATTTCATGGTAAGGACTGCCTCAACTCAGTCACCATTAGTTAGTCAAAATATTGATCGGAAAATAAATAATCTTGCTAAATTCAACCCCATCTACCAAATGTTAAATCAACCACCATCAATATAAAAAATAAAACCCCTCACCAATTCCCCCCTGCTAAATGTAATATGTTAGAGCGCAACCACCATAATAATTTACTAAATAAATCCCCAAAAGCTATGTTAAATTTATTGATTGTCGAAGACATGGCCGAAGATATAGAATTAGTGGTAATCGCCTTAGAAACAGGAGGAATAAAATTTACATTTGACACAGCTCAAACGGCAAAAGAGTGTAGAGAACTGCTCCAAAATGGCAAAAAATACGATGCTGTATTGTCGGATTACAGGCTACCCGGTTTCAACGGTTTAGACTTGTTGAAAATGATGCAGGAATTAGAGCGCAACATACCTTTTATTTTAGTAACAGGAAGCTTGGGAGAAGAAGCGGCAGTTGAGTGCATCAAATCAGGCATGACAGATTACTTATTAAAAAGCAGATTATTTAGACTGCCAACAATATTAGAAAGATCCCTCCAAGAATATCAAATGCGCGCCCAGCGACAAGAAGCGATCGCCAAAATTCAACGACAAGCTCAGAAAGAAGCGATCGTCAACCGCATTGTCCAAGCCATGCGCGAAACCCTAGTGCTAGACGAAGTGCTACAAACCACCGCAGATCAGCTCCATGAAGCTTTTGAAACTAGCGGCTGCGGGATTTTGCAGCCAGATGCTGACGGGGGTATCATAATTCGCTACATGAGCAAATCCGCAGACAAACAACACCTCGTGGGGCTAAATTGCGACTTTGCCGAACACTACCGCTCCTCCCTCGCAGCAGGAGAAACCCTAGCCCTCGACGACTTATCCAAGCTCTGTCCGTCTTTACAAGCATCAGCAGAGATTGTAGGGTTTCAGGCAGTGACGATCGCACCACTGCTCTACCAGCAGTCATTTTTGGGAGGAATTTGCCTCTACCAGTGCGATCGCACCCGCTCTTGGAGTGCAGAAGAAGTATCCCTAGTCAAAGCTATAGCAGATCAGTGCGCGATCGCGATCCACCAAGCCGAACTCTATCAGCAAGCCCAAACCGAACTAGCAGAACGCAAGCGCGCCGAAGCAGCAGTCCTTGGCATCCAGCAGCAGCTAGCAGCAATGGCAGCCAACATCCCCGGCTCCGTTTACCGCAGCATAATCCATCCCGACGGCAGGATTTCCCTGCCTTACATCAGTCCGGGGGTGCAGGAAGTGACTGGCATCAAGTTATCCGAGGTGATGGCGCGTCCCGAAATCTTGATGGAAATCATTCATCCAGAAGACAAAAGCTCCTTTGACCAAAGCGTAGCAGCATCCAGTGCCAGTCTAGAGCCGTGCGATCGGCAATACCGCATCATTTTGAAAACCGGCGAGGTGAAGTGGGTGCAAGACAACGCCCGGTTTTCCAAAAACGAAAACGGCGACATCATTATCGACGGAGTAGCCCTAGACATCAGCGGACGGAAACAGGCAGAAGAAGCACTGCGTCAAAGCGAACAGCGTTTTCGATCGCTGATCGAAAACGCTACAGACATCACGATCATTCTCGACGGCGAAGGCACATTTCGCTACGTCAGCCCTTCCGTCAAGCGAATTTTAGGATACTTACCCCAAAAGACGATCGGGCGGAGCGTTTTTGAAACCGTTCATCCCGAAGACGGAGCCCTGATTACCGAAACACTCAAAAAAGTAATTCAAAACCCCAAGACAAGTCACTCCCCTGTTGAGTACCGAGTCCAGCACCGCAACGGATCGTGGTGTTTTTTAGAAGCAGTAGCCACCAACTTGCTACACGATAGGGCCGTCCAAGGAATAGTAGTCAACTGCCACGACATCACCAAGCGCAAACTCGCCGAAGAACAACTACTCCACGACGCCTTTCATGACGGGCTGACTGGACTGCCCAACCGAGCCCTATTTATCGATCGACTCGAACACGATCTCAGACTCGCCCAAAGACGCAAAGAATACTTATTTGCAGTGCTGTTTCTCGATTTAGATAGATTTAAAGTAGTCAACGATTCCCTCGGCCACGCCATCGGCGACCAACTGCTAATCGCCAGCGCGCGGCGTTTAGAAACCTGTTTGCGGGTGGGAGATACAGTGGCCCGCCTCGGAGGCGACGAATTTGCCATCCTGCTAGAAGATATCGACGGCATCAATGAAGTCAATAATATTGCCCATCGGCTCCAACAGAGAATCAGTGCTCCGGTGGTTCTAGACGGACACGAAGTATTCATCACCGCCAGCATCGGTATCGCCATGAGTTCCGTTGAATACATGGAATCGACAAATCTGCTGCGCGACGCCGACACCGCCATGTACCGCGCCAAAGGACTAGGCAGAGCCCGCCACGAAGTATTCAACAGTTCCATGCACGCCCACGCTTTGCGGCTATTGCAGCTAGAAAACGACCTGCGACGCGCCGCGGAATCGATTCGAGACCGCCCCAGAGCAGAAGATGAGGGACAAGAGCAACTTGGGGAATACAGAACATCAGAAGACTCCACCACACCGGATCTCTGTCTCAAATTCCCCAAACCTTCCTTACCTCCCTTGTCACCAGCGCCCCAGTTTATTATTCACTACCAGCCCATAGTCTCGATCGCCACCAACACCATTACCTGTTTTGAAGCCTTAGTGCGGTGGCAGCATCCAGAACGAGGATTAGTTTCCCCAGCCGAATTCATCCCAGTCGCCGAAGAAACCGGACTGATCGTACCCCTCGGCCGCTGGGTGCTGCGTACAGCTTGCCAGCAAATCCACCAGTGGCAGCAGCTATTTCCCAGCAACCCCCCCCTGAGTGTCAGCGTCAACCTTTCAGTCAAACAGTTTTCTCAGCCAGACTTAATTGAATACATCGACCAAGTGCTAGAAGAAAGTGACCTAGACGGCAGCAGTTTAAAACTAGAAATTACAGAAAGCGTACTCATAGAAAATTCCGAATCAGTTACCGCCATGCTGGTGGAACTCAGATCCCGCAACATACACCTGTGCATCGACGATTTCGGTACCGGCTATTCATCCCTCTCCTATCTGCACCGCTTTCCGACCAATACCTTAAAAATAGACCGTTCTTTTGTCAGCAGAATGGGAGTAAAATTTGATATCAGCAAAGGAGAGATTGACCCCACAGAAATTGTGAGATCGATCGTTACTTTATCGCACAATTTAGGCATGGACGTAGTAGCCGAGGGAGTAGAAGAAGCGACACAGCTCGACCTGCTCAAAGGGTTAAAATGCGAGTACGCCCAGGGATACTTTTTCTCAAAACCTCTAGACTCTCAAACAGCAGCAACCCTCATCCGACAGCAACAAGAAAATCAGAACTTGCTGACATTGAGCTAGCTCGGAAACGGCAATTAAAAAAACACGGCACTTTGTGCGTCCCATTTACAAATAAATGGGTCTGAAGCCCCGTCCTTCGGGAGCATCCCGATTTTGCATAGGCTCTCGCATGACCGCTGTAAATCTCTGGTTATCACTAATAAATTGTCTGCGGTCATGCTATAGCCCCTACGAATATACTTGCAAAATAGAGATGCACCCCGTCCTTCTAGGACGGCTTGAATTTTTCCTAATTTTATTAGCAATATCTAGTACAATATAAAATCTTAAGATATTGTAAAACAGTTCCTAACTCGTGTCAGTTTATTAACTGCTGGATCAAAACAATTATGACTACTGGCTACCTCGCCCTCGTGCTCCACGCCCACCTACCCTTTGTCCGCCATCCCGAAAGCGACTACGTTTTAGAAGAAGAATGGCTGTTTGAGGCGATCGCCGAAACCTACATTCCTCTGCTACAAGTCTTTGAAGGGCTAAAGCGCGACGGCATCGACTTTAAAATTACCATGAGCATGACACCGCCCTTAGTGGCCATGCTGCGTGACCCCTTGTTGCAAGACCGATTCGACGAGCACCTGGCAAAACTCGAAGAATTAATCGAACTGGAAAGGTCGCACAACAGCGGCAACGGTCATCTCCGCTACTTAGCCGAACACTACGCCACCCATTTCTCTCAAGTCCGCAACTTCTGGGAAAGGTACGATCGAGATTTAGTCACAGCTTTCAAACAACACCAAGACACCAACAACCTCGAAATCATCACCTGCGGTGCCACCCACGGCTATTTACCGCTGATGAAAATGTACCCAGAAGCAGTTTGGGCACAAATTCAAGTAGCCTGCGACAACTACGAAGCCAACTTCGGCCGTCGCCCCAACGGCATTTGGCTACCCGAATGCGCCTACTACGAAGGCCTAGAACGGATGTTAGCCGATGCCGGCTTGCGATACTTCCTCACAGACGGTCACGGCATCCTCTACGCCCGTCCGCGCCCTCGCTACGGTAGCTACGCCCCCATTTTCACCGAAAGCGGAGTAGCAGCATTCGGTAGAGATCACGAATCTTCCCAGCAAGTTTGGTCCTCGGAAGTCGGCTATCCAGGTGCAGCAGAATACCGAGAATTCTACAAAGATTTGGGCTGGGAAGCAGATTATGAGTACATAAAGCCCTACATCATGCCCAACGGCCAGCGGAAAAATACCGGGATTAAGTATCATAAAATCACCGGTCGCGGATTAAGTTTAGGCGACAAACAGTTATACGATCCATACTGGGCGAGGGAAAAAGCCGCCGAACACGCCAGCAACTTTGCCTTCAACCGCGAACGCCAAGTCGAACACCTCAACGGCATCATGCAGCGCCCACCGATTATTGTTTCGCCCTACGACGCGGAACTTTTCGGTCATTGGTGGTACGAAGGGCCTTGGTTCTTAGACTACCTGTTCCGCAAGAGTTGGTATGACCAAAATACCTACGAGATGACCCATTTGGCAGATTATTTGCGCGCAAATCCGACTCAGCAAGTTTGTCGCCCCTCCCAGTCTAGTTGGGGATATCGCGGTTTCCATGAGTATTGGTTGAACGATACGAATGCTTGGATTTACCCCCATTTGCACAAGGCTGCGGAACGGATGATTGAGTTGGGAAGTATGGAACCGGAAGATGAGTTGCAGTCTCGTGCTTTGAATCAGGCGGCGCGGGAAGTGTTGTTAGCTCAATCTTCTGACTGGGCATTTATCATGCGTACAGGGACAATGGTCCCCTATGCGGTGCGACGCACTCGATCGCACTTAATGCGCTTTCACAAACTGTACGATGAAGTCAAAGAAGGGAAAGTTGATTCGGGTTGGTTGGAGAAAGTTGAGGAGATTGACAATATTTTCCCTGAAATCAACTATCGCGTTTATCGATCGCTTTAAACAGTTATATTACTCGTCCCCAGGCCCACAGACCTTGGGGACACCCCTCTCCATCAAGCCATCCATTCAACTCTCCTCGCCTCATGTCCCCCCTTAATCCTAGGGGGACATAATAGTTCATGAGTCCCTTTTCTACGCGATATTACTTAGATATTCAGGCTTATTTAAGACCAAGCTATATACTTAATGACAATCCTAAAGACTCCATACTATAATCTAGTAACCTGTCCCCACATCTAAATGATTAAAATATGATTTTCCTAACCGGGTATCAAATAACTGAAAAAGTTTATGCCGGAGTCAATACGGTTATTTATCGGGGAATCTGGGAAAAACATAACTTGCCTGTCATTGTCAAAACACCGATCGCAGAGTATCCCACTCTCGAAGAAATTACTCGGTTGAGACACGAATATAAAATTAGACAACCCCTCCGTGAAATTACAGAGATTATCAATTCTTATCGCACAGAGACTCACCACAATGGGATTGCGCTAATATTAGAAGACTTTGGGGGCGTGGCTTTATCTGATTTTCTGATGACTGCTAAACTCGATTTAAAACAATTTTTAATAATAGGAATTCAGCTAGTAACTGGTTTAGGTAAAATTCATCAGCATCAAATTATTCACAAAGATATAAAACCTCAAAATATCATCATAAATCCCAGCAATAATTGCGTCAAAATAACCGACTTTAGCATTTCTTCCCGCTTGTTGCGAGAAAACGCAACTTCTAGCTATGCTAACTTGCTCGAAGGCACGTTAGCTTATATGTCGCCCGAACAAACTGGTAGAATGAATCGGGCGATCGACTATCGCAGCGATTTCTACTCGTTAGGTGTCACTTTTTACGAGATGTTGACTGGTGAATTGCCATTTAGCGCGATCGACCCTTTAGAATTAGTTCACTGTCACATCGCCCGCATAGCGCCGTCTCCTCGCAGTTTAAATCCCGAAATTCCCGAAGCAATTTCTGCCATTGTGATGAAATTGTTGGCCAAAACAGCAGAAAATCGCTATCAAACTGCTGAAGGTTTAAAATTTGACTTAGAAAGTTGTCTGGCGAAGCTGCAAACAGCCAGCGGTACTATATCTGATTTTATTCCCGGAAATGCCGATCGGGCCAGTCAATTGCTCATACCTCAAAAACTCTACGGTAGAGAAACCGAAGTAGCTGCTTTACTCAGCGCTTTTGAGAGAGTTAGCGGTGGAAACCCCCCCCAACCCCCCCTTGGTAAGGGGGGGCTTTTGGAGCTTTGCCAAAGCACTGAAGAACCCCCCCAACCCCCCCTTGGTAAGGGGGGGCTTTTGGAGCTTTGCCAAAGCACTGAAGAACCCCCCCAACCCCCCCTTGGTAAGGGGGGGCTTTTGGAGCTTTGCCAAAGCACTGAAGAACCCCCC